>DAOVFL010000112.1 GCA_030672945.1 Candidatus Bathyarchaeota archaeon
TTGAGCCTGAAATATTGGTCTCCATTAACGCTTTGCGTTATAAATGGTATTAGACTTTTGCCACGCTGCTTGAGTGCACTATACTTGATTTCCAAAGCTCGTGCAGCCACCTCAAATCTTTCTGTTAAAACCTCGAAAAATCTGGCTTCAGTTTTTTTGCATTCGTATGTAATTCGTGGCAGATTGATTGTCACATATCCTATGTTACCTGTCCGTAAAGTATCAATTGCCCAATCTCCCTTAAAGTCTGCTTTAAGTCTATATCCTGAAGCTGAAAAAACCATATGTTTACGTCCTTTCCCTAAGAGGTTAGCAAAGTACAGAACAGTTTTTTCTGACACGATGCGGTGTGCCTGCAAAAGGAGTTCTCTCGCTTTTCCGTCACTAAATATTTCCGAACGTATCTTTATAATTACTTTTGGATTAAACAATGGTTTATTTATGCCTTCTTCAGCAATTATTTCAAGGATAAGTGATGCTAGAATCTGACTTTCTTCTATGAAGTCCCCGTAGTTGCCCACCGTTTTTCCAAAAGGTCCAACAGCGTTATTCTCAGCAATGAAGTCGGGGAGTACAAGCTCTAAACCTAAAGAGACATCTGTGTACTGACTTACATTGCGGATGAAAGAACGTAGAGCCTCTTTAACTTTTAGAGGTTTCATACCCTTCATGAAAGGTGCAAGGAAAATGTTGAAATATTCAAATGTTTGTGCTTTCCCGATTTCTTTAGCAGAGTGTAAGAAAACGCTGAAGATTACGGATAAGGCGGACTCGAAGCTTTTTGGTGGCTGATAAGAAGGCTGAAAAACATTCATTTTCTCTAGGTTCAAACCGTTTTGAAAGAAAAATCTTGAATCATGTATTATTTCGCTTGGCTTCAAAGTCCAGTAGCTCAGATCATTAATATGTATCGACCCAGAGAGATGAGCGTCTGCAATATCCCTAGGAAGTACATTCAGAAGCGTATATTCTTTTAGAACAGCTTTTCCAGCCTCTTCGTGTATCGAAGTTAAACCTTGAAAATTATTATTCTTCTCTATAAGGGATGTAGCCTCGTAAACTGGGAGACCTAAACGTGTGAGTCTATGGCGGTATTCCTCTAAACCTTTCTCGACTAAAATTGCGTTTACAACCTCCCGTATAAGCGGAGCTGTCAGATACTTTGTCTTGGATTTATACAGCTGCTTCTCTGCTTCTCTAGCTATTTTCTGAGCCAAATCCACAGGCATGTCAGCTTCTCCTATAAGGGAGTCTACAATCCTGTTTGCATCAAAATCTTCCAATGTAGAACGGGAGGTGCGAACTAGTATCCTTTTCCGTTTAACAGACTTCCTTTCAATCTCCTCTACAACATTAATCACCATCTTACCTAGCTCCGTCAAGCGATATTTTCTTGCTTCAACATCTGCTTCGATTAGATCTGCCTTAAGCAAGAATTTGAGGTGATATGCAAACCTTCCAGCATCTCTACTTGGGTTCATCTTTAAAGCGCTCATCAACTCAGTGTATGAAAGAGAAGTTTTGTCGAAAAGTAAGTTTAAAATGTTCAACCTTACAGGTGAGGAAACAGCTTTCAGCACTTTCATTCCACGTAATCGTCGCGAAGGAGGCAAGTTCTACAACCTTAAGTAAAGGTATTAGAAAAAGAGTTTAAAAGGTTAAGGAATACCTTTATTTCTAGCTTCAGAAAAATGACAGTAAAGGTTGAAGGGGCTGTCGGCTAGCTTGGTCTAGGCTTGGAGACTTGGGCTCTCTAGACCCCGGTTCAAATCCGGGCAGCCCCACCAACATTCAGATTGTTAAGTTTTTATGGAAGTCTTCGTTAATAGCATTAGGAAGTTTAGGAAAGAGGGTGTTCATATGGAAGAAATGTCGGGAATAAGCGTTGATAAAAAGTTACTTCTGACACTTGTTATGGTTTGTTTAGCCTTAAGCGGCGGCTTTATTTTTATATACTCAGATTCAAGGGCGAATTTTGCAACATTAAAGGATAATTACGAAAATCTTTCTGCTCAAATTGAACAACTTCAAGGATTGATTGAAAACCTACATCATGATCAAGTAACTAATCTGACAGCTGTTCAAATCTACAATAGGACGAAGCATTCAGTGGTGCTGATTACAGCAGGTGACAAGGCCGGTTCTGGATTCGTTTACAATGCTGAAGGGCATATTGTTACTAACAACCATGTTGTAGAGGATGGCTCTGCTGAAATTACTGTAACATTTTGGGATGGGACAAATGCCCAAGCGCGGTTTGTAGGAGGTGACGTTTACAGTGATTTGGCAATCGTCAAGGTTGAGGCTTTACCTGAACTTGTTCATCCTGTAACTCTTGGAAACTCCTCTCAGTTAATGGTTGGTGAACCTGTTTATGCCATTGGAAACCCGTTTGGTTTAAGCGGTTCAATGACTGCTGGAATCATTAGCCAAGTAGGCAGAGTTCTGAGACTGGCAGATTTAGGAGTACCGCCGCCATGGGGAAACTATTCAATAGCTGATGTAATCCAATTTGATGCTGCTGTCAATCCAGGTAATTCTGGTGGTCCATTGCTTAACAGTTTAGGTTCGGTGGTTGGCGTGACATTTGCCATTGAAACCGCGGAGGGAGTTAAGGGTTTCATAGGTATTGGATATGCTATTCCTTCAGACATTGTGAATCGAGTTGTTCCCTCAATAAGAGTCACTGGAGAATACCATCATCCATGGGTTGGTATAGAATTCATCGATATGACGCTTCAAGACGCAGAAGACCTTAATACGAACTATACCAGTGGAATGTTAATTGTCTCGGTCATCTCTGGTAGTCCAGCTGAGGATGCTGGTTTACATAAGAACGATATAATCATAGGAGTAGATGGGCGTCCTGTTAAAAGGGGTGAGGATTTGATTATTTACTTGGAGAGATACAAGAGTCCACGTGATAATATAGCCTTGAAGGTTGTTAGAAATAACGAAGTTTTGGATTTAAACTTGACTCTAGG
>DAOVFL010000041.1 GCA_030672945.1 Candidatus Bathyarchaeota archaeon
ATACATGGCAACATAAGACATGACACTGGAACCATGTTCACACCATTAC
This sequence comes from Candidatus Bathyarchaeota archaeon, assembly GCA_030672945.1. Taxonomy (GTDB): domain Archaea; phylum Thermoproteota; class Bathyarchaeia; order Bathyarchaeales; family Bathycorpusculaceae; genus SOJA01. Next base: position 50 of record DAOVFL010000041.1, read on the forward strand.
GCTCCAGAGAAAATTTCAATCACATAATGAACAGTAACAAGACATTCCACTATGGAAAAGGCTACTGGTAACGCTGTTTCCCCAGTTTTTCAAATTGTTTCTTGTATTTTCTTTTTATCGAAGGAGGAAGGTTTGGATAGTATTTCTTCTGTAAATCTTTTGGCAGTTTGAAAAGGTCTCCATGCAGAATTTTCCTGCAGTTTTTGCTGCCACACTTGCATTTTTCTTCCCAGAATCCTTTCCCAGCAAACTGATCAACAGAAGTTGCTGTGTAATCATGAGTCAATTCTTCTCCTTTCTTTATGTCCCTCAATGCATAAACATCCGTAATGGCAATGGTTTTCATTTTGACAAAGCAGTTTGGATCACAGGAATGGTTCATAAAAGATGCTGGAGAATGGTTGACAACATATTTGCCATGTCCAACATAATCTGAATGATCGCCATCTAATTTTGGGTTCTCATCTACTTCTTTCACTGTATACCTCTTCAATTTGGTCAAATCAACATGAAAAACATGTTCTCCCTTCTTGAAATCTCTAGAAGCAAAAATACCCAACCCTTTATCCTTGGTCTTCTTGATTATGTAATCTTTCATTGCATCTTCTGGATCATAATTAACACAATTATAATTAAGCCATTTACTCAATAGAGTTCCTTCCACAGGGTCGGGTAGAAGTATAAACAGTTGATAAGTAAAGAGCATGACCATTCAAGAAATTAAGCATGAACTGGAAAAACATTCTGATTCAGAAGAAGAGGATCCGTTGGGAGAAGCAGCATCAAGAAATGGCAAAGCTTTATGGAATTCCCTCCCCTATTGTCAGAAGGTTATCATCAAAATTCTTCCTAAAGGTTAAGAAGAAAACCAAGCAGGAGATATTGCAGATAGTGCGCGCGTCGCCCATACCTTGGACGAAGCCTGCAAGCTGCATGAAGTAAGCTTTGAATACGTAACTGACATGAATAAAACTGTAATCTTCAGAAAACGCAAGTGAAAGCGAAAGTGGTCTTTTATGCTCACGGTTAGTCTTTTATTGCTTCAAGAAGGCTCATTATATTCCATAATTTTACACGTGTGTATGGCGGCATGTTCGGGTCCTGCAAGATCTCATCTAAGGTTGATATGGCGTTTGATGCTCTAACGGCAGGCGTGTATTCCGTTGTTTGCAGAGTTTTCATGGAGTTCTTTGCTGCTCTTCTTATGTTTCTAGGTGTAGTAGTGTCTTCTGAAACCTCGCCTAACACAAATAATGCTTGCTTTGTTCTTTCTTCATATTCCTGCATTTTCTTCTTTCTAACCATGTCTGCCACCTCTCATGATTTCGTAGTAATCAAGTTATATAGGTTTTTATACCTATCTATTTGGAGACTTTAAACCTTGTCACGGAAGGAAGACGGAGAACAACATATAACCCGAATGGTTGATTTACTGCGTCAAGGTGCAACCCTAACAGAGCTGGCTTGCCCTGCATGTGCGTCTCCACTTTTCAGGTTACAAGGTATGGATCTCTGGTGTGCAAAATGTGAAAAGAGAGTCATAGTAGTGAAAGACGGAGAAGAATCGGCAAAAATAACGGGGTCCATAGTTCTTAACAAGCTTGAGACAACTCTTTTAGCTAAGGTTCAGGAAATTCAAAACAGAATGCAGCATGAAGAAAACATCGAAGAACTGCAGAAACTTAGTAATGTACTTGACGGATTGTTGGAAAACCTTGAAAAAATAAGAGGAACTAAAAGGATCTAGAGTGAAAACTCGTAATGTTGGGATTTTACGAGAATTTTCCGATAGACATACATAAAACATTACATTATACAGTTTCTGTTTCAAAAAAGAGATCTCAGAAAACTCTAGCTCAGATACTTCACAAGTTAAACAACAAATCTTTTAGTTTAGAAGAAGTTGCCTATCCATCAGTACCTCAATGCATAGTCGTTTTTGAGTTTGGAATAGCTGAAGCCAATAGTTTTAGTTATTTGGACAAGGAAGAAACAGATAAAGTGTTGAAAGCTATGCTTAAAAAGTCCTTTCAAGTTATGGATTTTTTCTGTGCAATACGCTATTACAAAACGACAAACAGAAAGAAGAAGCCACTAAAATTCGATTATTACATGCTCCGCTTCAAATTCAACAAGAAATCAATAGAAATCCAAGTTTTCCACGAAAGAGGACCCAGACATGTATCGCCTGAGGACCTTACGAATTTTATTGCCAACAAAATGAACGAATCGTCTTCCAAGAAGATGTTAAGAGTTCCTAAGGCTTCATAAACCGACCTTTTTCTAAAAGTCTTAGAACAACCGTTAGGATATCATCTGCAACTTCTCGTTTAGATCTGTTTCCGTTTATTTTAGTAAGCTCTCCATTTTCAACAAATTTCATGTAGACCTCTCGCACTTTCCGCTGAGTCTCCAAGTTTTCCATAACGGATTTCTCAGGCTTCAACCTTTGGATCACAGTTTCCGGTTCAACATCAATAAAGACCGCTAGGTCTGGGCGCATCGCATGTTCATTTATAATTTCGATCCATTTTAGATCAAGTCCAGCTGCGCCTTGATAAGCTGAAGAGGAGTAAACGTAGCGATCAGAAACCACAATTTTTCCTTCATTTAAGGCTTGAATGATCTCCTTCTTCACATGCTCGAAACGATCAGCGGCAAACAGCAACGCCTCAACAATGCTTGAAACACGTTTTTCACCATGTAAACAATATTCTCTAATGAAATCTCCAATTTTTCCATGGCTTGGTTCAGCAGTGTACACAACATCGTAACCTTTTTTCCTCAACCTTTCAACAAGAGTTTTTGTTTGAATTGTTTTTCCACACCCATCCAACCCTTCAACACAAATAAAAAAACCTCTTCTTCCCATCTTATCCATCTTCTAGTGATTGAGCATTAGCCATTATAAGAGTGAATGTCTTAATAATTGTTTAACAAGCGCTTTGGGAGAAACTGTTGATGCCGAGAAATTATTGGGGTGAAATAAAGGACCCTGTTCACGGATATGTTTACATAACCGTAGATGAAAAGGAAATCATTGACTCTTACCCTGTTCAGAGGTTACGTAGGCTACGTCAGCTTGCTGGCTCAGAATATGTTTACCCAGGGGCAAATCATACACGTTTCGAGCATTCTGTCGGCGTGATGTACTTAGCCGGTAGAGCTGTAAAGAACCCTAACATTTCTCAACACCTAAGCGAAGATGAGGCAGGAAAGGTTAGGATTGCAGGTTTGCTTCATGATGTTGGACACGGCCCCTTCTCTCATATTTTTGAGCATCTACTTGATAAAGAGTTTAACAAGACACATGAGGACATGACTTTATGGATAATCAAAACCAGTGAACTAAAAGATGTGCTCGCCAAGCTTGGATACGATGCCGAAGAAATTGGAAAATTAGCGGTAGGTCGTCTACATAAACCCGGGAAGACTTTCTTAGACCAGATAATAAGCAGCTCCGTTGATGTTGATAAACTAGACTTTGTTGTGAGGGACACCTACCACACTGGTGCAGAGTATGGCTACATAGACATTTTCCGCTTAATCCAAACCTTAAACGTTTTGGACGAAGATCTAGCGGTAGACTTAGGAGCACTTTCAGCCCTTGAGTCCTTCATAATAGCCAGAATAGAATCCTTCAAAAGCATATACTTCCATCGCGTTGGAAGAGCAGCACAGATTATGATCGCTATGGCCATGGAAAAGGCAAACGAAGAACTCGGTTTAACACGTTTCAAAACTCCAGAGGAATACCTCGCCATGGACGATTACACGGTTTGGACGAGGCTGAAAAACTGTGAAAAATCAAGCGAAATCATTAGAAATCTTGAAAGGCGAAGAATGCTGAAATGCGCTTATGAAAGAACCTTCTACGAAAAAGATATAATGGTTTCAAACATTTTCAGTCGCGAAGCATACAGAAAGCAGTTACAGGCTGACATAGCAGATAAAGCGGGAGTCGAAACAGAAACTGTGATAATTGACGTGCCCACAGTTCCATCTGTTCCATATCATCATTCAGTTCTCATGGAACCCATGGAAATTCCAGTCTTCTACAAAACCCGGGAGGGCAAAAGAATCCCGCAACGTTTAAGCGAAGTTTCAAAGATTTTCGACGTCCTAAAAGGCTTCATAAACATATTACGAGTTTACACGGATGAGAAGAACCGTGAAAAAGTTGGGAATGCTGCATCAAATATTTTAGGTGAGATTCCTTCATCAGCAAAAATATCCTATTAAAACGTGCTTAAAATGCAACAGATAACATTAAAGGGACGAGTCATCGTTGAAGGACGATGCAAAGCTGAAGCGTTAGTTTCCACAAAGCCTATAAGCTTTCTTGGGGGAGTCGACCCAAACAACGGAAAAATAATTATGAAAAATCACGATCTGTACGGCAAATGCGTAAAAGACAAAGTCTTATGCTTTCCACATGGACACGGTTCGACAGTAGGCAGCTACGTACTGTATTCATTAGCTAGAAAACATCTAGGTCCAAAAGCGATAATTAATCAAACAGCTGACCCTGTTGTCGTTGTAGGAGCAATAATCGCTGATGTTCCCATGATTGACCGAATAGACATTAAGCAGATTAAAACTGGCGACACAGTAGAGGTTGACGCTCACAACGGTCTTGTTAAAGTTCTAAAGAATGTGGAGAGCTAAGCTGGCATGTATTTAACGAAAGAGGAGGAACGCATCTACGACGGTGAGCATGGCTGGGCAAATCAAATATGCATGAGGATCCTCGTCCGCCTTGGTGAACTCTTCAACGCAACAAAACTCATTCCAGTAAGCTCTGCTCATGTCGCCGGAGTTTCATACAAAACCCTAGGAGATGCACCAGCAGAATTTCTACGAGCACTGGCTAATGCCAATGGAAAAGCCAAAGTCAAAACCACCTTAAACCCCCAAAGCTTTGACCAAGAATATCTAAGCAGAAAATTACCTAAAGACATACGCGAAAAACAGTCAAACATCATAGAACAGTTTAGAAAAATGGGATTAACAACGTCTCTAACATGCACACCATACTACCTAGAAAGACCGAAACCCGGTTCGCATCTTGCATGGGCTGAATCCTCAGCCGTAGTTTACGCCAATTCTGTTCTAAATGCATGGACGAACCGTGAGGGCGGACCAAGCGCCCTTGCAGCAGCAATTATCGGAAAGACAGCGGACTATGGAATGCACAGGACTGAGAATAGACAGCCAAATGTTCTGGTGGATGTGAGAAACTTATTGCAAAACGAAGCGGAATTCGGTGCCTTAGGGATTTATCTGGGAAAGATTCTGGAAGATAAAATCCCAACAATCCAAGGACCGAATAACGTTTCTGAGACTAAGCTGAAACAGCTAGGGGCTGCCCTTGCTACAACTGGCATGGTTAACATGTTTTATTATAATACTCAATTAGAAAGAGAAGAAACTGAAAAAATAAGTGTGGAAGCAAAAGACCTGAAGAGAACCGTCGAAAGCTTGTCCACTACGGAGGATGTGAAGGTAGATTTGATATTTATAGGATGCCCTCACTGCTCATTAAATGAAATTAAACAAATTGCATGGCTTATGGATGGTAAAAAAGTTAGGTCTGGAACAAGGTTTTGGGTTTGCACTTCACGTTACGTAAAGGAAAAATCTGAAAAATATGTTAAGAGAATAAAGAATAGTGGAGGTCACGTGCTTACAGACATGTGCACGATTGTGTCATGGACAGAAATTCTTGGAATAAAGACAATAATGACAAATTCCGCAAAAACAGCGTATTATGCACCCACACTAAACAAAGCAGAAACTGTATTCGCACCATTAAAACAATGCCTAAAAACAGCCTTAGAAGGATAAGGTTTATTCGATTGAAAACACATTTGCATGATGCTCCGAGCAGGGCTCCGGTAGAAGAGCATAAAGCTCTACCGAATATAGCCCGGTTAAGTATTCCGGCCTTTCGAGCCGGAGACCCGGGTTCGAATCCCGGCCGGAGCACCAATTTTCAGGCTCATTTTAAGGTTATTTTGTTCGAAAAAGCTAGCGTGAGTAGTTATGAGTACGAGCTGAAATTTGGACACTGAGTTGCTGGTAAAAGAGTTCCTAATTCTTTCAGGAAGTATCGAAAAATCCAGCTTAAGAATGGAATCTAGAGTGGTAGCCAAGGTAGGTTTAAATTTTCGGTTTCTATTCAGCGGTGTTGGACGAGTTTCATCCTCTCCGCTATAGATCTTTAAAGATAAATATGGCAAACTTGATAGGATTCAAATAGCTAACCGGAGACAGGTGAAAGGGAAACCATGAATGTTGATGATCTTTTTATTACTTTAGGTTTTAAAAAGATCAATTGTTTTCCATTAGAGGGTAAGGGATTCCCATTTTGGAAGGATGGTTCAGCAAAGATAGACAGAAATTCTCCGTAAGCGAAAATAAAAGGAATAAGGTTCAATAATGAAGGAAAAGGTTTATTCGAACTCTAACCAAGTGGAGATGTCACCCGAAAATCGTATTCAAAGTTGGTTTTTTCGCATCTGATATAGCGCGCGCTATTAAACTGGTGAAAGCATGCGAGGAGTTACAGGGCTGAAGTCTACTCGTAGAATATGAGTTCTTTTTCCTCCAGAATTACGTGAAGCTTATGCACTGCATCGTAAACATCCTGTTCTCTTTTAGCTCCTGTGCAAACTAGTTTGCCGGTTGCAAACAATAATATAACAACTCTAGGTTCAGCCATTCTATAAATCGCTCCCGGAAACTGTTCCGGTTCATACATTACCTTCCCTAGCGAATACACCGCTTTTTCCAAATCTATTGTCCCTCCCAAATTTATTGAAGCCACAATATTCACGATTTTCAACTCTGGTTTGCCAATGATTATTATTCCACCTTTCTTCAGTTCTTTAACCACTTTCTTAACTGCTCTGTGAGCTTCCTTCTCCGACTTTGCACCTGTACAAACCATTTTTCCAGAATTAAAAATCAATGTGGCTGTCTTAGGTCTTTTCAGTCTAAACACTAGACCTGGAAACTGGTGTGGACGATACTCCACGCCTGGAAAACTTTTTACCACAGCGTTCAAATCGATTTTCTGATTCAGTGTTGCAGCGGCAACGACGTTTTCGATGCTTATTATGGGTTTAGCTTTCGGCATTAACATCATCTTATAAGCGAAGTTTAAACACTATTTATTAAGCCTTAGGTTAACAAAGTGGAGAGGTTCCCCGCACATCCATTCGCGCGCGCGAGTATCATTAGGTAGTTTCGAGTGCAGACTCTCTTTTTATCAGGTTTATGCCTTCAATGTTTTGTGTGGAATAAGTGTTAAGTTGTCTGACTTTTTGCTTCGATCGCTATCATTGATGTTGCGGATTGTACTCCTTCGATTCGCTTTATTAATTTATTAATCTGGTTTAGTTTTCACATCGCATCCACTTTAATGACTGCTACTACATCATAGGTTCCGTACAGCATAAATGCCTCTTCCACGTTTCGGGTTGCCATAACTACGATTATCTACAGCATAAACATTCATTAGAGAGGAAGGAAGTTTCAGAAAGATTG
>DAOVFL010000016.1 GCA_030672945.1 Candidatus Bathyarchaeota archaeon
TGCTGCCATGGGACATTAAAGAGGGAAGACATTTCATGCATCCAGGCGGCATAAGACTCGGCGTCTCAGAGATCACAAGGCTTGGAATGAAGAAGTCTGAAATGACCGAAATAGCAGAATTTATTAAACGTGTAATAATAGACAAGGAGCCACTAGAAAAAGTGAAAACAGATGTTAGAGAATTCAGAAAAGACTACCAGAAAGTGCATTATTGCTTTGAAAACACAACAGACGCTTACAAATACATAAAAATCCGTTGAAGATGAAAGTAACGACAGCTTCAGACATAGCATTAAAGAAACAAAAAAAGAACTCTACTATTATGATCTAATTTCCTTGAGATCCCCTTCATACATGTGACTACTCGTACAACCACTGATAGAATCCATCAAAGAAATGAGGGAATATGGAAAACGTGGCTTCATCAAGCCTTAATCACTAAAGATTTTGGAAAAAACGCTGTTATTTTCTACGCTTATTCAGGTCCTCACAATAGAATAGGTAAAGAGATTCCTGCAATGAAATTCATGAGACATTTTCTTGAACATTCAAGATTTGATGTAAAGATGGGATGGTACATTGTTGGTGAATCCTAGGGTAATGAATTGTTCAGCATAAAAGGTAAACTTGACGATATTAAAGGACACTAAATTCACAGGAATCGGCAAAGATACAATTGATACAATTAAGCCTAATAAATTGTTTAATGTGCACATAAGGCTTGGAGGGGCCTCTATGAACCTTCAAAAGGCGCATTCACATGGTAAATGTCCACATTTTGGACATTTATTATCATATTTTTCTAGGGCTGCCTTTTCAAGGTTTACATCGATAATATTTGCGAGTGAAGCTAACCATGCAATGACATCTGCAAACTCTTTTTCCAAAGCTTTCTTATCACTTGCCTTCAACGCTTTTCCTAGTTCTTTCACTTCGTCCACAAACCAATCAAATGTTCCTTCTACACCACGTTTAGAATCTCTATGGAAATATATACACCGCATCATCTCCTGAAACTCGCATATATGCGTACTTCTTCACCCCTATACTGTCTCAAAATGCCTAGGCGATATTTAAAACAAACAGTAATCAAACTTTTAATGCCAGCACGCACATTAGTTTCCGTTTGCCTTTGTCCAGATCTTTCAACTTTTCATCAATGTAGTTCTAGAAAACAATACTCCAACGATCGACTTGACAACAGCTACTATGCCAACAGCTTTTGTGTTTTTATCCATAACCTCTTACGAGATATACTGCATCATTTGTTACATTGAGAATACCAATGCCAAACTCACCACTGTAATCTCTTTTGTCCAAATCCTGTGAGTTTCCAGACTGATGGCCTGTGCCCCTTCCGTTGAACTAATCCTTTTTCCTCTAGAAGTTTCAAGTGATGCATAATAACCCAATATTTTAGCCCTGTATGTTCCGCGATGGTCTTAGCATCGGCGGAAATCCTCTCCAAAGTTTTTAACATACAAGTTCTAGCTCGCAAACCTGGTTTTACATTTCTAAAATCAGTCAAGTAAGCGTTAGGATGATAAACTTCTTTAACCATATGCATCAAAAATCATTATGTATTTATGCATAGAAAAGGTTTCACCCGCCCCTAAACGAAATCGGCTAAGCTAATTTGTTTAGGTTTATTACTATCAAATAAAGCGTTAATCTCTTCCCTCACTAGCATAATCCTCTGAGCATAATACTGCGGCAATCCGTATTTTTCAATTAAATGCTGCGCAACATTCAAGTACTTTTCAATGCCTCCGCGATATACGGTTAATGTTACTTCTCCACCGCATCCTGGACACTTACCGCAAAGCGGTAAACGTCTAAAACGTCTATTACACGATTTACATCTAAAACCCTGTGTTGAGAAAGCCCGAAGATTCCCAGCAATGTCCCGAATGAAGTGCGTTGTCAAAACCTTTAAGGCTACTTCTTTAGCGTCAACAGCCTCGATCTTTTCAGCTAATTCAAGCTGACTATTCAGCTTGTCAATCATAGTCTTAAACCGCTTGTAAGAACTCTCAGAATTACCCAGATTAACGTTTGAAACAGGTGTAGTGTAACCAAAACCTTCAAACTGCGCCTCAGAACCAAGTCTATACTCAATCAAGTCTATGAGATGGCTCACATGCTTGATTTCAGCATTTTCCCAAGTCTTTTCATAAAACTCAACGGGATAAGAACATGCAACATCAACATCATGTGCTTGACGTTGCACCTCTCGCGTGTTAACAACAGGAATTAGAAGTAAGGGAGCATCCATTATTCCACCTATCTGTGTGGGTAAGTATTCACGGGAAAAGTTAAGTAAAGTATCCAATGCAAGCATTACAGCATCTTCATCGCCGTCACAGTCCCTTCTCTTGGCTGAATGCCAAATCGGATGTGCGTAACAGACACTCAAACTTGTGAATCCTACAATACGTCCCAAAATGCCCACACAAGTGTGAGGAGCCAAACCAACAACTAAACGCCCCACAAGGTCTTCCACGCTCTTGGCATTATATTGGGGTGAAAGCCCATAAACCTTTGTTAAAAGCTCATCAATAAAGTTTGCCACCTTTATGAAATACTCTGCACACCTCACAGAAATGACTATGTCTTGAATTTTAAGTTCACATATCTGACTTACCTTCGTTAAAGGCACACCATTAACATCATAGACGTATCCGAGTTGCTTAAGCTTCTCAACTGAAACTCCAACCTCAGAAGGCTTGAAATGAGTTAAAGGAGCATTTGTAGCATCAAAACGGATCGTTCCATCCTTATAAACTGACAAATCATATTTCGCACGTAGAAGCCCCTTTTCAATGATCTCTGGAGTCTTCGACTCGTTAATTAAACCTTTTACACCTTTCAAAATCTTCGGAACGGAAACGCCTAAACGACTACAAGTAGTTTCAAGGAGTTCTTTCAAATTGACAGCCTGTTTCTCATATGATATGACGGGCCCCTTACAGACTGGACATATTTCTCCCTTCAAACTCCGCCCACACTTACGACAGATTTTCTCCAGAATGGTTTCGGCGCCACACACTGGGCATTTTATCCTAAAAGTATATTTTTTACAAACCGGGCACTTGCGCTTAACAATTTCCACGAAGACTGCCCCACGCTTAGCCGCCTTAATAATGTTCCTTCGAGAGCCCCCAGCCAAGCCAACTGGGAAAAGTACATGTACAAGGGGCTTCATCTCGCGTCTTTTCGCTTTTTCAGGCCGCCCCATTCGGGCACCCACAAAAGTAGGAGCCTTCTCTCTAATGGGCACACCGGAAAGAAGCCTGACGGCTTCTATTATGGATTTCGCAGAAGAAAAATCCGCGTTTGAAGCATTATAACCCATGGAAAACGCAAATGCATACGCATCATCATTCTCAACAATAATCTTACCATCTGAAACTTTGTGAGGTAAGCAGATAGTATCCAAGGCTTCTTTGACGGTTGAACGCATTTCCCCGACAATCTTACAAACAAGACCATCTTCACGTATTATCTCTGAATTAACAAGCCATATTCGCAACATCCTGAGCTCTTCAAGCGAGGCGAGATTCGACCAGAAAAACGTGAAGCAGGGGTGAAGTGGCACATGTAAAGTTAACGATAGTACAAGTGCCTCCCTACTATTAGGTTTATTGAAATACGGGTTTTCCAAGAACCATGTAAGTTTTTCCAACGGAATTTTGATGGCTTCAGCTGCCTTTTCTAAATCCCCATTAAACTTTTCCAATATTGCCTTCCTTAAGTCCTGGACCCACCACTCCTCAACATATCCAGATGGCGCAAGAGGTTTACTATTATACAAAAAGTCCCCAAAACTGATCAACAGGTCACCCAAAAACAGAATTTTCTCAACCTTATCCTGTATCTCACGAAAGTTTTCAGTTGAAACTCGAACAACTGAACCATCTGTTAACCTAACGATAGGAAGTTCTATTGTATCAACTGGAACAACGATACCACCCTTTCCTGGAAGTTCCAGTCGCAATTGAGTGCCTGCAGCTAAAAACCCTTGAAGCATATACATAGTTACCGGATGGATGCCCACAGCTGCCAAACCAGTGTTTCGCGCCCTACCATATCTTAGACGAAAACCGCCTTGTCTAGATGGGAAAGAAAATATTGGCCGACCGGCGATAACATCGCTCATGAACCCAGCAGATTTTGTCTCTCTAGATTTTTGACGGATATCTTTAAGCCAATCCCAGCCTTGAATGCTCAGTTTCTCGATAATTGTCCAAACCTTTACTGAACGCCCCACAATTCCATCGTTTACAACACGTAAGGCTCCGCCTCTAACACGGTTTGTTTCGATACGTGGAAGATTTCGGAAGGAAGAAACCTCTGTGGGGTTAGACTCTGTGCCAGTGACCTCCACAGGCAACCACTGAAGTGCTCTCCTCAATTCTTCATCTGAAACATGGTATTGGAACCGGTTTACAGAACGTTCGTACAGCCTCACCTCCTCAATGAAACGTTTGATTTCTTCTTCTGTAGGTTTATATCGGTCAAGTCCAAGCAGTCTTCGCACAAAATCTCCTATCACCAATGTTAAAGCCTGATCTGTTCCACCAGCAGAACGTATTGGACCCGCAAAATAAATTGCAAGATATTTTGTACGGTCATTGTTAATTTTGATTTTAACATGCGTTACTCCCTGCAAGGGCGCGGCGGTAAGTCCCTCTGTGAGAATCGCTAATGCAGTTCGTACAGCTTGCTCAGCTGCAACCTCAGGTTCCATATGCATAAACTTGCCATAGACGATTTCTTCTGCTATTTTGAAGGCTAATCCTTCCCTTGGAAGCTTGCTACTCAATTCCCTGATGCTATTCGCAACTCCCTTCGGTCCAACAAGTCCCTCTACAAGATCGGCTATATCCTTTGCTACATTACATTCAGGTTCAAATGCCGGGTCAAACCCTTTTTCCCTAGCTTTTCTACTCACAGCATACAGATGTTCAAGTTTAGTTTCTAGACCTTTCACATATTGTTTGTATGCCTCGCTCATCTTACTATTCAAGCTGTGCCTCCGCACTCTTGTATCTAACATGACATATTTTGGTTTTCTGACATAAAGAAGTCAAAAGCTATTGTTGCCAGAGCGTTTATTCCGTATGAATTCTACATAAATATAGTGTGAACCACTTTACTTTAGGACGATCAGTTATCTTCTGATACCTTCCTCATTATTTTATTTCTTTTTTCAAAACATTCCCTGTAACGTGCATGCCTTAGATCAGAAGGCCCGTCACATACACCACAATTTAAGATTAGAACTTCGCCTAAACCCCTCATTGTTGTCCATGCATATCCATGCTCGCCATACTCAGGTTCAAAACCGGTCAAACATAGTATAGCGCCTCATTTCTCAGAAATGTCTTTAATGAATTAAAATAGCCTTCAAAGGCTGTTAAGAGTCCTACGCCTTGCGGCTTCTTATGCCTTTGATGATCTCTGAGACCTTATGTCTATCCTTAGTTTCTTCAACAATATTGCCAGTAACGATTATGTTTGCCCCAGCAGACGCTGCAGCCAACGCTTGCATTCTAGACTTTATGCCCCCGCCAACGATTAAAGGAACATCTATAGCGCTTTTAACAATGCGGATCATTTCCGGAGGAACAGGTTTTTTAGCGCCAGAACCTGCCTCCAAATATATAAATCGCATACCAAGATACTGCCCCGCTAGAGCGTGAGCCGCAGCAAGTTTAGGTTTGTCGTATGGCACTGGAACTGCTTTACCCACTACGCCTGCAGTACCACCGTCACCAATGATAATATATCCGAGAGGTATAGGCTCTAGATTGTATTTCTTGACAAGCGGAGCACCTAAAATCTGTGCGCCCATTAAAAAGTAGGGATCAACAGAGTTCAGCAGAGACATAAACCATATGGCGTCAGCATGACGGCTTATGCCTGTCACATTGTTTGGGAAAAGAATTACTGGAATCTTTACAGTGCGCTTAACAGTCTTAATTACGCTATCAAGATGCGTTGTTGAAGCGAATGTTGAGCCTCCTATCATTATGGCTGAGGTTCCACTCAGCTTTGCTTTGTCAGCAATCCTTGAGGCCTGTGCTGGTGTTACCTTTTCAGGATCTATCAGAGTTGCGTGGATAGCGCCTTCAGATTCCGTTTTATCAAGTAAATATTTCTCAACTAAACCAACCATAAAGATCAACTTAACTAGTTAATACTTTACTGGAATTTCTGTAGACTTTGTCTGTAAACATACAGTAGACGTCAACTGCACCCTGTGCAATTTTAATTTGAAACTCTTCTCTTGCCCCGCAACTGCCGCAGCTTACAACGGCTCGATCTTCATCACGGAAAATATTAACTCTAACCGTCTCCTTTCCACATGTAGGACAAGAGAAGAATTTTGGTAAATGCTTCTTAGGAATGCGGACAACTTTTCTTCTTCTTCGTCCCATATTTCGAATCCTTCTGTATGTTTATGGTCATTCTTCTCAGTTATTTATGTTTGTTCTTAAATACTCGCCTAAATACTCATAATCAATGGGGATGCACCATTTGAAACTGGAACCAACCGTTCTGGATCTAGACTGGGCGGAAGTAGAAACAACGATAAAGCGGTTCATAAAGAATTACGTGGAAAAATTTGGAGCAAAAGGCCTAGTTTTGGGATTATCAGGAGGAATTGATAGTTGTACTACAGCGGCACTTTCCGCTCTAGCCATAGGCGGAGATGAAGTTCTTGGGCTTTTGCTACCAGAACAAGAAACATATAACATAAAAGATGTTGAACATGCAAAGCTTATTGCTGAAAAATTCAAGTTAAAAACCGCTATGATTGGTATAACACCAACATTGAAAGCGTTTTACACTTCAATACCAGCCTTTGAATCAACCAACAAACTTTGTAAAGGCAACATAAAAGCACGATCAAGAATGATATATGTTTACTATTACGCAAATAGGTTTAACATGCTCGTTTGCGGATGTTCAGACAAGTCGGAAACAATGATAGGTTACTTTACGAAATGGGGAGATGGTGCAGCTGACATATCACCAATAATGGACCTGTACAAAACTCAAGTTCGAAAATTAGCGCAACATATAGGCTTACCAAAGGAGATAATAACAAAACCAGCCTCACCAGCACTATGGCCTGGACAACTTGCAGAAAAAGAACTAGGAATTAAATATGAAACTCTTGATCTCATCCTCTATGGGTTAGAACACTTCATGACTGTAGAAGAAATAACGCGGCAATTAGACGTAAAGAAGGAAGCAGTAAACAAAATAAGGTGTAAGTGGCTATCTATGGAACATAAAAGAAGAATGCCATTTACAATAAAAATTCAGTATCGAACAATAGGAACTGATTTTCGACTTCCCAAAACACTTTATTAAATGGAGGAAGTACGCACATCAAAGAGAAAATCAAAGTAGCACTCGCACAGATAAGTTGCAAGCGAGGAGGAAAAGCAGAGAACATAAGAAAAATTGAGGTCAAAGTGACAGAAGCGAAAAGCCAAGGTGCAGAACTCGTAATCTTTCCAGAACTCTCACTAACAGGCTACACTCTTAGAGATCAAATCTATGAACTAGCGGAAACTATACCCGGACATTCAACGACTGTTTTGGAAAATTTAGCGAAAAAAACAGACACATACATTGTGTTTGGGATGCCTGAACTTAGCGAAAAAACCCAAGCAACAATTTATAATGCTGCAGTTCTCGTAGGCCCGAACGGTCTTGTCGGGAAATATCGCAAGATGTACCTTCCAACTCACAGTGTTTTTGAAGAGAAACGATATTTCCGACCAGGATACCAGCCAGCGATGTTTGAAACGGAGATTGGGAAAATCGGCCTGATCATTTGCTATGACATTTTTTTCCCAGAAGTAAGCCGTCTAACACGTCTAAAAGGAGCCCAATTAATAATCTGCATTTCCGCCTCACCAGCTATCCGCCGAACATTTTTTGAAACTCTAACATCAGCAAGAGCAATCGAAAATACAGCTTTTCTGGCTTATGTGAATCTCGTGGGCATAGAAGACGGATTACAGTTTTGGGGAGGAAGCAGACTTGTTGAACCTAACGGAAAGGTTCAAGTAAGGGCAAAATATGATGCAGAAGACCTTGTCATAGGAGAGGTCAACTATACTGACATAAGACCCATCGAAACATTTGTTCCAATATTGAAAGATTTACGTCCAGAACTCTTTGATAAACTCAAAGAAGCTACGGAAAAACTGTGAAGCATCCCGTAAGCATAGACAAAGAAAAATCAACAATGAGAATATTGAAACAGTGTTTACAGATATTCCGAACAAGCACAAACACGCTTGCGTTCACATGAAGTCAGGTAATAACCTAGTTCTAACATTTCAAGAGGTAACCATTGCAAGTATCTTGCATCCACACGTAACCTAAGAAACACAATGATAATCGCACAGAAGCTAAAACGATTTGTAACGAAAGAACATTTACAGAAGTAAAGATACACCACCAGCTATTGAAAACTTCATAAATCCAAGAAGGAACAGAATAACAATTAAGAGAACTACTGCCAAAACTACTTGAGATGCCTAACAGCTTTTTCTATACGATTTAATGCCTCTTCTAATTGTTTATAAGCAGTAGCATACGAAATTCTGATGTAGCCTTCGCCATAATTACCAAAAGCGGAACCCGGAACCACTGTGACGTGAGCCTTATTTACAAGAAATTCTGCAAACCCTTCTGAAGACATGCCGAAACTCTTTATGTTTGGGAAACCGTAGAAAGCGCCTTTTGGAAGAGCACAATTAAAACCTTCAATCTCATTAAGCCTCTTGTAAACTAAATGTCGACGCCTGTCAAACTCTTTAACCATATTTCTAACGAAATCCTGCGGTCCTTCTAGTGCGGCAAATGCAACATATTGCGCTAAACTATTTACACAGGCAACCATGTATTGGTGCATGAGCCAAATCGATGAGATAAGCTCCTTAGGTCCATAAACATACCCAACCCTCAATCCAGTCATCGCATAAGTTTTTGAGAATGAATTGACAACAAACGTACGCTCACGCATTCCTGGAAAAGCTGCAAAACAGTAGTGTTTAGCATCGTCATAAATTATCTTCTCATAAACTTCATCGGTAATCACAATTAGATCACGTTCAATAGCAATCTTTGCTAAATCAGCAACTTCATTATAAGAAAGAACCGCTCCAGTTGGGTTGTTCGGATAGTTAAGAATAATCACACGTGACTTATCCGTGATAAGTGACGTCACATCTTTAACAGATAGTTTAAAATCATTCTTCTCGAACAAAGGAACAGAAATAGGAATACCACCGGATAACACAACACCAGGTTCATAAACTACAAATCCAGGATTCGGAATTAAAACTTCGTCGCCGGGATTTACCAAACTCATCAATGCTAAGAAAATTGCTTCAGTTCCACCAACAGTAACCAGAATTTCAGAGTTTGGATCGTATCTAAGACCATAATCGCAATGTGCCTTTCTAGCCAGTGCTTCTCTAAGTTCAGGAATCCCATTAGTTGGTGCGTAATGGGTCTTACCTTCTTTTGAGGCTTGCCAACCAGCGTTCAACGCGTACTCCGGAGGAGTAAAATCGGGCTCTCCTAAACTCAAACTGATAGCGTCAGGTAACCCGTGGGCTAAGCTGAAGAATCGGCGTATACCGGAGGTTTTTATGCGCTTCAAGCGTTCTGCTGGCTTCAAATTTGTAACCAATTGATTCCTCCATCTGCATATTGTTGCTTTCAACATAAAATTCTTACGCTCATAAACAAGCAATATCAAACATGAAAATTCGATAATCTTAAAAGACTAGCTGGTATACAAAAGTGTATTCATTAGAAGGAACTGCCGGAGAGAAAAATGTGAAGTTAAAAGATAGCGTTCAATCGTGGCTTATAAGCGCCCTAGAAGACCCAATTACAAAAATCCTCTACGTTAACAGTCATTTAACGAAAACACAGCTAGAAACTTTGCTTATTGATGTTTTAGCCGAGAATATAGCCGGTCAACCCATAAAATACGAAGAAAAAGCTCGTTTAAGGTTGATAAAGGCAAAAATAAGCCGTGGAGCCTTTCACAGAACTCTAGAGCAAGCAAGAGATAATGTAGTAAAGGCGATGTACACAGTAATCCTTCTTGGATACCTAGGAATCTTCGAAAGTACAACTCTAGACTCATATCTTGAAATAGCAAACAAACTAAAGTCATACATGGAATCATATAAGAACATTCCAATTCAAAGTGTTGAATTAAATGAACATTTAAAAGCCATAAAAATCATCAGAGAAGAGCTTGAAACGAGCTTAAAAAACCTATCGCACCCATAAAAAACACTTCGTGACGTCACAAATCACACTGTAAAACAATGACCATTCTAGGAACTAGCATAGACGGACTAAATAAAACCTTGGAAAAAGGCTAAAAATAAAAAATAAACGAAAACAAACTGTTTCCATATATGACATAAGTGATGCTAGTAACCAAATTAATCTTATTGCTCAGTTGTGATGTGTGACATCATGTAAAAAACATTGTTATAGTCGCAAACTTTAAATTCTCAATGGTAGAACTGTGATGTGTGATGTAACATGAATAAATCACATGCAATCACAAAAGCATCACAGAGGTGCCTCATTTAACCGCGGAGTTACTTATTATTGTTGGGATTCTATTTGTGATAACTATTAGTGCTGCAATAGAATATTATAGACAACTTTCCAGTATAAAGAAGGAGTACGAGAAAGCAAGGGAAGTTGTGGAAGATATTGTACTTAGTTTTAACAGGCAACTTAAACGGGAAACTGAAAAATTAGAAATTGTTGCATACAAGGTTAAGGCTACTTCCTCGAAGAGTGATAAAGCATTAGAGAAAATAGAACAGGTTGATAAACAGTTTCACATTTTAGAACCAAAAATTAATGATATATTGGCAAATCGAGAGACTACGTCAATAAAGATAGGTGAAATTGATAAGAAGATTCGTGATGTTGTTACATCACACAAATCATTAATTGAGAAAGTATCCGAAATGGAGAAACAAGCTCGCCAGCTCTCAATCGATTTGGAACCCACGGTTAAAGCGGTGATACCCATAAAAAGAGAAAAGGCCTTAGCCCCCTTGACTGATACTGAGTTATCCGTACTAGAAATACTCGCCTTGGAGGATCCTAAGACCGGGCCTGAAATTAAGGATAGAATTAGGCTTAGTAGAGAGCATACGGCCCGGTTGATGAAGAAGCTTTACGAAGCAGGATATTTGGAGAGGGATACAAGCAAAATTCCATTCAAATATCATATTAAGAAAGAGATGGAGAAGTTTTTAAAAAAGACAGAAAGTCGTACATAGTCCACCATAAACAGTTTCACCTACTCATTCATTAAAGATGTTTCTAAACATCTGAACCCCTCTACAAATTTGGACTTTCACAGTCTTCCTTCTCCTAATCTATAAACTAAGTTATAGGAAATACTCGCCGGAACGGTAAAACCTACTTTAAGATTTGAAATTAGAAGCCTCATCTACTCGACACCTTCTATCTCAGTATTTTTATATTCAGAACGTATG
>DAOVFL010000035.1 GCA_030672945.1 Candidatus Bathyarchaeota archaeon
CTTGCTGTAGCCTTTTCTGCGATTCTCACAGCATCATTATGCTACATACCACTATTCCAGTCTCTGTTTCACACTGTACCTCTAGACTTGAATGATTGGACGTGGGTTCTCGGTTTTGCAAGTTTGGGTCTCTTCATATTGCCAGAAATCTTCATGAGAAAAGGAAGAAAATAGATCAATTTCCAATTATAACGCGATAAACCCGTATTGCACACCAATTATTAAGATAAACGCGAAAATTAGAACTCCTAAACCAAAGATTAACCCAACTATAATTGGTGTGGGATCGCTGGTTACTTTTCTTGCAACGTTCTCTTGTACTTCTTCTTTTTCGTTATTCTTCTTTTTCCTCAACTTTTTCCCTACTCCCAAGTTTTTATATCTGTCATATGTTTAATAAATTATTTATCCTATTTTCAACTTGACACGTTCGCATTGAAAAATAACAAGAACCCTATTAATCTCTTTTAATTTTTTCACAATTTGCTCGCGCATGAAGGTCCACTAGTAACCATTTTAACTTTCTTACTTTTCACAGGTTTAAAAACTTCCTTTTTTTCTCATAATTGTGTTATAAGGTTTAAGCATGAAATATTTTATCTGCTAATTTACAATTAAATTTTTTCTTTAACCTCAGTGAAATAAAAAACATGGATGAGTGAGATGAATAGAAGCCGATCCATTTCTTTGATAGCTGTTTTTGCTGCGCTCATTGTAGTCTTTGACATTATGATCCTGCCACAATTCTCATCGGGAGTGTGGTATGGACTAGTTTTCTTAATAGAACCTATAACTGGAATTATACTTGGGCCTTACAAAGGGTTCCTAGCCAATCTCATTGGAGTTATGGTTGGACACGTATTGAGTCCGAGAGGAGTGGAAGAGTTTCTTTTTACTTTGGGTGCGCCAGTGGGCGCTATGGTTTCAGGCATGTTTTTCAAGCATGATTATAAAAAAATCTTTATCATCTACACAATTATGCTTACATCATTCTTTATTACACCAGTTGCATGGCAACTTCCAATATGGGGAATATGGGACGTTCTACTTGCTTACCTAGTTTTACTCGTAACCAGTTATTACGCAACAAAGAGAACTGCACAATATCAAAAAGCAACTAAAACTTCACTCTTCTTAGGGTTGTCAGCGTTTATTGGATTAGAGGCTGATGTTCTGTTCAGAATATGCCTATTCATACCTGCCCAAACCTATCAGTCAATTTATGGTTTACCAGTTGAAGCATTACAGGCAATCTGGGCAGCAGGAGCTATAATCACACCAACAAAAGTGATCATGTCTTCATCTTTAACGACGTTTTTAGGACCTCAATTAGCCAAGGCTTTGAATGAGTACACGATAAAATGACATAAGCGATTAATCGCTCTTGAAGAAAAAAGGGAGAGAAATATTATTTTGTTATTATAGTCTTTTTTCTCTTCAAGAAAACGAAACAGAATTGCGTTAACCAGAATATAAGACGTTCGAAGAGAGGTTCTGTAAAGTTTCGGAGCGGATCGTTTAAGAAATATTTGACGTTTTGAGGTGGTGCTACTTCCTCATTAATTTCTTCCTGCAGTTTTTATATCACGAGGTACAATTAGCGCATCTATCAGATTGTCTACCTCTTGCCTCGATCGATTAGATGGTTACAGACCGTATCTTTCACACTTTTCATCAATCGTACGCTGTATCTTGTCTATTACATCTTGCCTCCTTTCGGGTTTGAAGAGGTGGCTGAACCTTCGCTGAGGCATAAGGTATTCCTCCACTGGTTTTCTCTTCTTCGGCTTCACTGTCACTTTTAGGTTTTCCATTCTTCCCCCTTCAACTTCCCACAGGACAAACACACCGGTTTCTACAGCCAATCTTGAAATCTCAACCGTTTTATCCGGTGGAAATCTCCAACCAGTAGGGCAAGGGACGAGGACGTGTATAAATGCTGGACCGTCCATGCTTAAAGCCTTCTTTACTTTTCTTTGGTAGTCTTCATAGTATGCTATTGTTGCTGTGGCAACGTATGGAATGTCGTGGGCTACAGCTATTATGCCTATCGGCTTCTTCCTTTTCTTTTTCCCTATGCTGTACCTTCCGTACGGGGAAGTTGTGGTCCAAGCGGCGTAGGGAGTAGCAGAGCTTCTCTGTATGCCAGTATTCATATACGCTTCGTTATCATGGCATATGTAGGTAACTCTGTGGCCACGTTCGAACATTCCAGATAAAGCTTGAAATCCTATATCGAATGTGCCGCCGTCGCCACCTATTGCCAAGACATTTATGCCTTTTCTTCCCATCATTTCAAGTGCAACATCTATTCCAGATGCTACTGCTGCTGCATTTTCGAACGCAACATGGATAAATGGGACCCGCCATGATGTTTCGGGATACTGAGTTGTTGTAACTTCTAGGCATCCTGTCGGTAAAACTACGATGGTGTTTATGCCCGCGACATTTAAAGCTAGTCTAGTCGAAATTGCAAGCCCACATCCGGCGCACATCCTGTGCCCAGGAGCGAGTAATTCAACTTCTTCAATCACGGATTTCACTCTCTTCACGCCCCTCCTTTCACATTTATCCACTCTACTAGCCGCTTAGTCTTCTTAAACTCTGGGATTTTCCGCTCAACTATCTCGTAAAAGTCTTCCAGGGTTACATCGCGGCCTCCGAGTCCAACTATGAAGTTTGCTATCAACGGACGTTTACTCAGGTTTACAAATGCTGATGCTACTTCAGTGCGCAAAACTCCGGTGTACCCAAGAGATATGTTCCTGTCTAAAATAGCTAATACTCTCGCGTTTTTTGTTACTTCTACAACTTCTTCCGGAAATGGTCTGAATACCGTTATCTTTGCTAACCCAACTTTAATTCCTTTTTCTCGCAGTCTATCCACAGCTTCTTTCGCTGTTCCGCTCATTGACCCTAAGCACAATAAAATAATCTCCGCGTCACTCGTCTTGTAACACTCAACCTTTTCATATTTCCTTCCGAAAATTTTTTCAAACTCTTCAAAAACATCATCTATAACCTTTTTCGCGTTCTCCATAGCCCTTTGCTGTGAATATTTAAACTCCATATAGTATTCAGGTGTTCCGAAAGATCCCTGCGTGATAGGGCGATCCGGATCTAAGTACGCGTATACTGGTTTATATGGTGGCTGAAACTTATCCACATCCTCTTGCGAAGGGACATCAACTACCTCCATAGTATGTGTAAGGTTGTATGCATCAATAATTACCATGGCAGGTAAGAGCACTTCTTTGTTTTCAGCTATTTTGTATGCTTGAATTATGAGGTCTATGGCCTCTTGAGCGTTTTCACAGTAAAACTGTAGCCACCCTGTGTCTCTCTCTGCCATACTGTCGTTGTTATCGCACCATATGTTAATTGGAGCTGAGAGGGCTCTGTTTGCTACACTCATAACGATGGGAAGCCTCATTCCAGCCGCAATGTACAGAACCTCATGCATTAAAGCTAAACCTTGAGACGCTGTAGCTGTGAAGGTTCTTACACCTGTTGCCTGAGCACCTATGCATGCACTTATAGCACTATGTTCCGATTCTACATTGATGAAACCAGCTTCTAACTCGCCATTTGCAACGAACTTTGAAAGCATCTCTGGCACATGAGTAGATGGAGTTATCGGGTATGAGGCAATCACTTTAGGTCTGCACAGCTTAACTCCGGTTGCAATTGCTTGTTGTCCCTCAATAACTTTTTTGACCATTCTACTTCACCTCCAGTTCCATAATAATCACTCCACACGGGCATTCGTTTTCACATATCCCACAACCCTTACAGTAATCCAAATTTATCTCCGCCTCTGTCTCTCCCATTTTTGCTGCATTGTCTGGGCAGTAAATAGAACATAACTTACATAATTTACAGGAGCCGCAACTCAGACATCTCTCCGCCTCCTCCAGAGCCTCTTCCTCAGTGAATCCGAGGTTAACCTCTTTGAAGTTTCCCATTCTCTCTTTAACTGGCAAACTATGAGACTTTATCCTACTCTTAGTTTCAACCATGCTAAGATTCATTTTTTCTAACTCTATCAGAGGAAGCGCCTCTTCCCCATATTTCATTGGTTCTCCCCTCAAATACCTGTCAATGCACACTGCTGCTTTTGTCCCTTGAGCTATGGCTTCAATGACTGTAGCTGGCCCCGTGACAACATCGCCGCCAGCAAAGACGCCGGGCTGATCGGTAGCCAAGCTTTTTGGATCAACTACGATTCTTTGTTTCTCAGTTTTTACACTTCCCTTTAGGAAGGAAAAGTCCGGGTACTCGCCTATAGCCAGAATTATCGTATCCGCCTCAATGACAAACTCAGATCCCTCAATCGGTATTGGTCTTTTCCGACCACTCTCATCGGGTTCACCTAACTTCATTCTTACACATTCAATGCCACTAACCTTGTTTGTTCCAAGTATCTTTTTCGGACTAGCCAGATATTTGATTTGAACGCCTTCTCTCTCCGCTTCCTCTACACCCTCCTTGATCGCAGGCATTTCCTTTCTTGATCTACGGTATACAATGAATGTTTCAGCTCCCAGTCTAAGTGCGGACCTTGCCACATCTGTGGCCACATTTCCTCCACCTATCACGATGACTTTCTTACCAAGGGAAACCTTTTTTTCAAGATTTAGCGATTTAAGAAATTCTAGTCCACAGATTACTCCGTCTAGTTCTTCTCCTGGAACGTTAAGCTTCCTACTTTTTTGTACACCAACCGCGATGAACACAGCCTCGTATTGCTTTCGTAGGTGTTTGATGTCAGTAATCGATGTGTTAAGCTTTATCTCCACACCTAAAGACTTAATGTCATCTATTTCCGTCTCAAGAACATTTTTGGGCAATCTATAATCTGGAATTCCAAATCTTGGTATTCCACCTGCAACGGGCAAAGCTTCAAAGACAGTCACGGAGTAACCCATCTTTACAAGTTTGTAAGCAGCGCTTAGACCAGCTGGGCCAGACCCAATGATGGCGATCTTCTCTTTTTTTGTTATCTCAACCTTGGAAGGTTTCTTCTTATTTTTAAGAGCATAATCCGCAATAAACCTCTTCAGGATGTTTATGGCAATCGGTTCATCAAATTGCCCTCTGTAGCATTTTTTCTCACAGGGATGATGGCAGACTCTCCCGATGGTTACTGGAAATGGAATTTTGTCTTTTAGGAGCTTGTATGCTTCCTCAAAGTGCTTCTCTTTGATTAAACTTATGTATTCTCTTACTTTTATTCTAGCCGGACATTCACGGGTGCATGGTGGTGTAAACTCCGTCAGTATAGGTTTGTAGCTTCTCCAGCTTCCAGTTTTATATTTTATGGAGCTTCCAGGTTCGGATATTATGGCTCCTATTGTTATCTTTTTCAGTTTATACTCCTCCTTTTTCAAAATACGGTGCTTTCGTAAGCCTCCTTGACGGCTGCAGCATTCTCTTCAGGCTTTGCGGGCACGTTTTCTCTCACAGTGTTCACAACCGAGCTTAAAGAGAGTTTTTCTAAACCAAATTGTTCTACGGCTTTAGTGTATGCGCCAAGTATTGCTGTATTTACTATAGGGGCCTGTGTTGAACCTAGTCTGTGCTTTATTGCAATGTTCGTGGCGTCTATGGTCGCTACTCTATTCCCGAGCTTTATTTCATCCGGATTCTTCTTTGTGTTCATTATTATTACCCCATTTTTCTTTAAACCCTTTGTCACATCAACGACCTCCGCCACCCCTGAATCCAGCACCACAACAACATCGGGCTCGTAGATCTGTGTCCTTATCCTGATCGGCTTATCATCTACCCGCACAAATGAAGCCACAGGTGCGCCTCGCCTCTCTGTTCCAAATATTGGAAACGACTGAACATACTTTCCTACATTAAAATAAGACATAGCCAATAGATTTGCTGCAGTAACAACACCTTGTCCACCTCTTCCATGAAACCTTATCTCTTTAAGAATCGCCATACAAAATTTTCCTTCTCAAATTGATAGATCATTTATTTTTAATAAATTAGACTTAAAGCTTTCGTTAAAATTATCTCAAAAACGAGAGTGTTCACCATTTACCATAACTCTTGTTATATTACCGATATTGGTCATATAACTGAATCTAACATAGAGTGTGTGAGGGTTCTGTCAACTCTTAGGCTCTTCTGAAAAGCCGTTAACCATTGGCACATTATGAAAATTGTGGAATATCGTTCCAAAAGTCTTCGGGACGTGGGTGTTGAATTTATTTTTTTATTTCCTTTGGTTTCATATTCCAGAAGGGACTTCTACATTTAAGGCATACTCTAGGTTCTTTGGTCTGGTCTTCTGGAACCCATCTATGACCACACCTTTCACAAATGTAGCCTATAGCGGTGAATTTCCCCATTATGCCTCACTCATGCTGAGTCTCTGTTATATGCTTCTGTTGTCGTTTCAAACATCTTATAAATTTTTACGCGACTTGTTTAAAAAATATCATAAAGCAGTCAAACAGCACAATAAGTCAAAATTGATAATTCAATTTAGATGTGCTGATGGTTAACAGTATCCTAAATGTGCTTAAGAGTTAACAGAACCCCCTTTTGCATATTCCAATATTACCATCATATTAGAAAAAAATTTTAGCAAAAGCTTATGGTGACGAGGATATGAAGAGCGTTTCGGAAATTTTCTTGTCTGACTGCTAGGAAAAACGCATGAAATCGATCGGTAACCGTCAGAAATCTCGGAGGGCTTCTATTTCACTTCTTGGTCAGTTTTGATTATGAATTTCTTCTAACTTCTTATTCCTTATGTCAAAAGTCTTCATTAAAGACTTTAAATACTATTCAACATGATCCTACCGAACAGAGCGATGAGGGATAAAGTCATGTCTGCCCGTGCCTCTTCTGGAATTAAAGGATTGGACGTAGTAATCGAAGACGGTTTCCCTAGGAACAGTTTGATTCTTTTAGCCGGAAATCCTGGCACAGGGAAAACTATTTTTTCAGCGCAATTTTTAATTGAGGGTGCCAAATCTGGTGAACGTGGTGTCTACGTTTCTTTTGCTGAGGACAAGAACCAATATATAAAGAATGTTTCAAGGCATCTAAATTACGATCTTAAGAAGCTGATAGAGAAGGATAAGATCAAGATTTTGGACTTCTCAACCTTAAGACCTGTAGGCTTGTCTGCTTGTTTGGACAAGATTTTGAAAGAGGTGGAATCTCTGGGAGCGAAGAGGCTTGTTATCGATCCCTTCTCTGCTATGGTTTATGGCTTCAAAGAACCTATCGATTCTAGAGTGGTTATGCACACTGTTCTTGGCAAGATCGTGCGGAAGATGGATTGTACCACCCTCGTTACCGTAGAGGTGCCTTTAGGTGAAGACCATGTTGGCCTGGGGATGGAGGAGTTTGTAGCAGACGGGGTGATCCTTCTAAGGTCTAACAAACTTAATGGTCGTCTTTTGAGGGAGCTTGAAATTGTGAAGCTGAGAGGCACCGAGCTGATGGAGAAGCAGATGCTCTATACTCTTCATGGAGGTTTCAAAGTTGTCAACCCCTTCAAACCAAAACCAATAGATAAACCTCGCAGATTCCAGCCTATACCAGATTCAAAAGAGCGTTTTTCAACAGGCTCAAAAGAATTAGATGAGATGTTAGATGGTGGATATCCTAAGGGTGCAGGAGTACTTCTCGATGTGGCTGAGCGTGTCTCAACTTTGGGATGCACTCTGATTGTCATGCCTATAGGTTTGAATTTTTGTGTTCAAGGCAGAAGTGTCATGGTTGTTCCCACCTTTGGCGTTGACGATGAGCTAATAAAAAACTTGACTTTGAGTTACGGTTTAACCGAGGATGAAATTAACCGTCTATTAAAGGTGTGTGACGCTCCAACTCCTTTGAGAAACCAGTCGAAGCCTTATACAGTCACCTTTGAGGGTGAAAATCTTCAAAAAGATTATGAAAAATGGATGAAGGTCTACAATGAACTTCAATATGAAACCAAACAGCCAATCCTAAGCATAACGGGACTGGACAAAATAGTTGGTCTTTACGGCATTGACACTGCTGGAAAAATGTTTAGCATCGATGCCACAAGAATACGCCAAGACAATACTATAG
>DAOVFL010000072.1 GCA_030672945.1 Candidatus Bathyarchaeota archaeon
GCACTCACCTTTTGCGGACATAAACATAGCTTCACCTTCAAAACCACTATTGAATGCCATGCTGAAAAGACTGGAAAAATCCATTGTATATGCCAGTGTCTTAAACTGTGAAGTTTGGGTTTTTCATCCAGGATTAAAAACGGGAATAAGCAGGTTCTACCCCGGTAAGGAGTGGATTAGAAATCTGGAAACTACGCGGTTATTGTTGAAGTTTGCAAGTGAACATAATGTAAACGCGGCTATAGAGAATGCGCCAGAACCATATCCATTTGTTATGAAAAACTTGGAAGACTTCAAGAGATTCTTTAGGGAAATAAACGAAGATTTGGACTTGGTCCTAGATATTGGACATGCAAATATCAACGGACAGATAGAAAGTTTTCTAACAACATTTTCAAAAAGGATTGGGCACATGCACGTACATGACAATTATGGAAAGAGCGACCAACACCTAGGAATAGGTTACGGCACAACCAACTGGAAGAAAGTTGCGAACCTGTTAAGAGAAATATCATATGATAAGATTGTAATTATCGAGTCTGTTGAGCATATCAAAGAGAGCATGGATAAGTTGAAACAATTGTTCGTTTAGCGCCATTAACCGTCCAAAAGTGGAATTTCTATTTTCGTGAAATCCTCTGCAACTTTCGTGTTTTTAAAAATTCTCTGCGCATGTTCTAAGAGTAAGCTTGTATCGTCATATCTTGCACTAATATGTGTTAGAACCAGCAGCTTCACTTTTGCTTTCCTTGCGTTTTCAGCGGCTTGACTTGCTGTTGAATGACCATCTTCTTCAGCTTTTTCAACTAACTCATCATCCAACGTGGCATCATGAATCAGTAAATCTGCATCAGCCGCAAACTTCACAAGCCCCTTAAAGAATCTTGTGTCACCGGTATAGACGATTTTCCTCCCGGGGCGTTGCGGTCCAACAACTTGTTCCGGTTTTACACGTTTTCCTTCTGGCAACCTAACCTTATGTCCATGTTGGAGTTTTGACCATAGAGATCCTTCAGGAACACCTAAGGCTTTGGCTTTTTCTGGGTAGAACTTTCCATGACGAGGTTTCTCCGCAAAAACATATGCTAAGGAAGGGATTACATGGTTCGCCCAAATCGTCCGCACCACGTACTCTTTTTCTTCACAAACAACACCGGCTTTTTCGATCTCGTGAATCTCTATTGGAAAGGTTAAGACAAATTGTACGGTTTCTCTAATGGCTTCTATGAAAGGTTTTATTCCTGTAGGACCATAAATATCAAGCTTCCTTTCCCTTCCAAGCAAAGCCATGGTCTGCAAAAGCCCAGGCAAACCTAAAACGTGGTCGCCATGCATGTGCGAAATAAAAACTTTCGTTAGCCTATGAAAACCTGTTTTAGCCTTTATCATCTGCCTCTGAACACCTTCACCGCAGTCAAACATTATTTGCTCACCTTTACGTTGTATGAGTATAGCTGGCAGGCTTCTTTTAGGCGTTGGGACACTTCCAGCTGTTCCTAGAAAAATCACGTGTAAACTCACGGCCTTACACCTTTTCAAACACTACTATTTCCCTTGTTAAGCTTCTGTGAACATAAACGAAATGAGACTCTAAATGCTTGTACCCCAAAGCCGTACCTATACGCTTAATATTCAATGTTTTTGGTGCAGCCATACAAATCCGTTGTCCCCTATCTAATAGGTTTTGAACAGCAATTAAAACTTCTTCAACTATTTGCCTGGTGGTCCGCTTGAAAGTGCTTGCAGATCTTCCATAAGGAGGATCAGTCACAACACAGTCAACCTTCATTAATGGTAGGCTTCGTGCATCCGCAATAAGGATTCCTTCTGGCGTAATTTTGAAGTAAGCCATGTTTTGAAGTGTTCCCCTTGCCATGCGTCTTGTGATGTCCGAGCCTATAACTCTGCAGCCAATAAGTGCAGCTTCGATAAGCATACTTCCAGTTCCGCAGAATGGGTCAAAAACTAGTGTTTCAACCTTAGGTTTAGTTAGGTTAACCATGCACCTTGCAAGTTTGGCTTGCATCGCTGAAGGGTGAAAAAAAGGCTTTCTTTTTGGTCGTCTTTCCATAAAGTGTTTTGGCAGAATTATGGCAAGTTCTACTCCGAAAATGAATTTTCCATCCGTTATGATTCCAGATAAGGTTTTATCTGGAGTTTTCAAATCAACTCTTACTTTTGTTGTTTTTTTTAGTACGACTTCGCCTAGTTTCCTCTCAAGAGCCATTCTATCAATATTTGAAGCATAATTTTTTACTCGTTTCACGCGAACTGCAAAGCTTTCACCGCCCCTAAAAACCTTACTTAGATTTGCAGAGTTTGCAGATTTCATAATTTCACTTGTTTCTGCTTCGCAGGTAAATAGTTCAACTCCACAGATTCTCGTGAATGCAGCTCTACGTCTTACGGTTTCTACACATCTTAAATCTGCTTTAAGCCTTAATACTTGATCAAGCTTCTCCAAAACCTCATATGTATAACCACCTGCCTTAAGTATAACCTCTAACTCCGAAACTGGCAGACTTTCGTGTTCCCCAGAAAACACAAAGAAGAGGATAACCACTTTATTACTCCTTTACTTGGTTAACGCTTCGCTTAGTAAGGGAGCGATGGATACCTTGCTTATCGAGCTTGGAATGCTGTCTGTGCCTATTATCTCTTCGGCTCCGTTTTTCAGAATCCTCTTCTTAGCGTCACCGATCAACAGTGGATGTACACAAGCTGCATAAACCTTCCTTGCACTTTGTTCTTTCACATATTTCACAGCCTTCGCCATAGTTCCACCGCTGCTTATGATATCGTCAAATATTATCACATCACGATTTTTAACAGGTAACTCCTTATCTTCCAATCTGACGCTGCCCGTTATCACATCCCTTTTTGTGCAAATGTAGTCAAACCCGCCTTTCAAAATACTGTCAGCCTCTTTTACTACACTCAGGGCTTTCTTACCAAGGGAAAGCGAAACCGGGTTTTCCACTAAACTCTTCACTTTGAAATACTCTGCCAAGAGAGGAATAGCAGATAAATCTTCAATAGGAATTTTAAAAGCCTTTAATACTTTCGGATTATGGGCATTTACAGTTATTATCCTATTTATACCGCAGTATTCAAGCAGTTTCACAATGGTTTTTATGCTGAAAACCTCACCTGACAAAAATCGTTTGTCTTGACGACTATAGGCGAAGTATGGCACCACTGCTATCATGTTTCTTGCCTTCATGTCCATAGCGTTGTCAGCCATTAGTAAAAGCTGAATAAGCCTTTGATCTTGAGGTGGACTCGTAGTTTGTACGATTACAACATCTTCATTCTGCAGAGACTCTACGTCAAATCGGAGGTAGGATTCTCCATCTGGGAAAGTTTTGAAAAATACTGGAATTATTTCCGCATTTAAATCCTCAGCTATTCTTTTGCCAAGCTCTCTTGACGCTGGCCCTAGTATTACCTTCATTTTCTTCCCACATTTAGAATACAGTTGCTCTACACTTTAGATTTTTCCAGTTGCTTTATACTGCACGATTAGTTCTTTTGCTCTATCTACACGGATTCTGCGTTCTTCCACCATCTTTTCAGCAACTAAATCTACTAGTTCATCTGTTGCACCTGCCGTTACAGCTATGTTTCTCGCGTGAAGTGACATATGTCCAAGCTGTATCCCTTCATGAGCCAGCGCACGCAACGCTCCAAGGTTTTGAGCTAAACCTACAGCTGCCAAGACCTCCGCAAATTCATTGGCAGTTTTCAAACCTAGAATTTTCAGAGCTATCTGTGCTATTGGATGCGTTCGCACAGCTCCGCCTATTAAGCCCACAGCCATTGGCATTTCAATCGAACCAACTAGGTCTCCGTTCTCGTTTTTCTCCCAGGTTGAAAGTGTTGTGTAACGTCCATTTCTAGCTGCGTAAGCATGAGCTCCAGCTTCAATTGCTCTATGATCGTTACATGTTGCGATTACGACGGCTATTACGCCGTTCAAAATCCCCTTATTATGTGTTGCAGCCCGATACGGGTCTGCTGCTGCAAAAGCATAAGCGTTTACAACATCGTTTACAACTTCCTCTCCGCCAACAGTTTCTTTAGGCACAGTGCACCATGCTCTCGCTAGACGCTTCGTAGCCAGATTAGAGATAATTCGTAGACAGACACGGCCTCCCGTTATGCGCTCTATTATGGGAGCAACAGCCTCAGCCATCGTGTTTACAGCATTGGCGCCCATGACGTCGCGACAATCCACATGTAACTCAGCAATGAGCATCGACCCACATATTGTATGGATTACTTTTGCGCTCAAGTCTTGTGCTCCCCCACCGACAGAGACAAGCACTGGGTCTTGATCGTTCGCTTTCTTCAGAATTTCATCTTTTGCTTGTATAACACGCATCTTGGCCACATAAGGGTCTTTAATACCTACTACTTGTATCTGCCCAATCATTATGGGCGGCGTGCTGCTAGTGTGGAAGCCTCCGCCTTCACGAGCCATTCTTGCTGCGTAACTTGCTGCCGCGATAACAGAAGGTTCCTCAATGGCCATTGGAATCAAGTAGTCACGTTTATTTATGAGGAAGTTTACGGCTACGCCCAATGGGGTTGGTATAGCTCCGATAACGTTTTCTATCATGTGGTCAGCTAAAGATAGAGGTAAAGAGCCAGTGTTCTGTAGCAAAGAGATCTCTTTATCTGTCAAATCAGCAAACTCTTTAACAAATTGTAAACGTTCTTTCGGACTAAGCTTGTAAAATCCTGAAACTAATGATGATTTTCTCATATGATTCACCGCGGATTACACAATCTCGAATAAAATGGATGTTTGGCTTTTAAACTTTAATAGGATTTACAATGTTGAAAGCTTAAATGTAAATGATTGCAGGTTTTTCCGCATTTTCCAAGCATATCTTCTATTGGATATTCATTACGCTCTTCGCTTCTTAACGTAGAAAACCGCGACACCAGCTATTCCTACACCTACACCAGCAAAAATGTATGTTGAATACTGGCTTATAAAAGATGGAGGTTCAACCTTGAACATTAAGAAGACGCTGGAACTTCTACAGAACATACTGTTTCCTTCAAACATTGCTTCAACACTCCATTTACCTTCTGTTGAAGGCTTAAAGCTGCC
>DAOVFL010000019.1 GCA_030672945.1 Candidatus Bathyarchaeota archaeon
ATGGTAGTGGTTTGGCTGTCATGAATGATGGTTTTTGGCGTACGCCTTTGGGTGATGTTGAAATAGATAGTGAATCTGCTAATCAGGTTGTGCGTGAATCGAGTATTGTTGATGTTGATGATTCTGCTCATCGTCTTGAGCATTCGATTGAGGTTCAGCTTCCCTTCCTTCAATTTCTTTATGGTTCAGAATTCAAGATTGTTCCCATTTGTTTTCTTATGCAGGATTTGTCCTCTGCTAGAGAGGTTGGAGAGGCGGTGGCCAAAGTTTTGGCTGGAAAAAACGGGGTTATTATAGCCTCTTCGGACATGACTCATTACGAGCCTCAAGAAGGCGCAAACAGAAAGGATAGAATGGTCCTTGAAGCGGTAGAAGCGATGGATGAAGCCAAACTCTATTCGGTTATTGAGGCCAACCGTGTTAGTGCTTGCGGTTATGGTCCAATAGCTGCGTTAATTACCGCCGCAAAAATTTTGGGGGTGAAAGAGGCAAAATTATTATGTTATAAGACTAGTGGAGATGTTATTGGCGACTACTCAAGTGTGGTTGGGTATGCTGCCGTGTGCTTTACACGATAGTGATGTACATATGGGAGTTATTGCTTCAGCTCCCGCAAAGGTGATACTTTTCGGAGAGCATTTTGTAGTTTACGGTGAACCAGCCATAGTGTTAGCTATAGATAAAAGAGCCTACGCGAAAGCGGAACTACGTGAAGACAGACAACTTTATCTGCGATCTGTGAACCTCAACCTTTCTGGATATTTCAAAAATGGAACCTTCAAAATTGAACAAGGTAACGCAAGAGAGGCTAGATCAAAATTTAAACCCTTGAAGCTTGCTGTGGAAAAAATCTTGGAGATTCACGGTGAGAATATTGGTTTAAATATTGAAGTTAACTCAACAGTTCCAGTTGCTGCTGGCTTGGGATCTTCAGCAGCTGTGGCGACCGCTGTAACAGCAGCTGTTGGTACCCTTCTAGATGTGAAAATGTCAAAAGAATCTGTTTTTCACATATCCTATGAAGCTGAGAAAATTGTGCATGGAACACCATCGGGAGTAGACTCGGCGATTTCAAC
The DNA here is from genome assembly GCA_030672945.1 of Candidatus Bathyarchaeota archaeon. Lineage (GTDB taxonomy): Archaea > Thermoproteota > Bathyarchaeia > Bathyarchaeales > Bathycorpusculaceae > SOJA01. The sequence continues at coordinate 1,077 of DAOVFL010000019.1, forward strand.
CTTTGGTGGCACACTTCTGTTTCAGATGGATACTGGATTCAAGCCTTTAGATGTTAAGACCGATGTTCCACTTGTCATTGGAGATACTGGCGTAGAAAGATCTACACGGGATCAAGTTCTAAAGGTGCGGCAAATAAGGAATAAGTATCCACGAGTTATTGAGCCCATGATGAGGACTGCACGTGAAATCGTCTTAAGAGCAATAGAGGCTCTCAAAGAAGGCGATTTAGAAACTCTTGGAGATTTGATGAATATCAACAACGCTCTGCTTTACGGGTTAGAGGTTTCAGATGAATCATTAGAGTGGCTTATTAACGCTGCACGTAGAGCCGGCGCTTTAGGGGCAAAACTGACTGGTGCAGGTGGAGGTGGATGCATGGTAGCACTAGCACAGAATGATAGGCTTAAACAAGTCTTGGAAGCTATTAAAAGAGCCGGTGGAAGACCGTTCATAGCTAAGAAAACAGATGAAGGTGTCAAGATTGAAGGAACTTAAACCTACAGTTTTGAAAATAGGTGGCTCTGTAGTCACAAATAAAGGTAAAGAGCTTAAGGCGCAAATGCAAGTTATAAGCCGTTTGGTGGAAGAAATACAGAAGGCAAACGTTCAAAATCTGATAGTAGTTCACGGTGGAGGGAGTTTTGGGCATCCCTTTGCACAACGATATGGAGTAACGGAAGGATTCAAAGAAGAGACTCAGAAAATTGGTTTTTCAGAAACACATCACATTATGACCGTGCTTAACGGGTTATTCATGGATGCTCTGATATGGCGTAACATCCCAGCGGTAAGCGTCACTCCTTCTTCATGTATAATAACAAATAATGGCAGAATCCAACGCTTTGAAGATGCACCTTTAAAGATGCTGTTGAAACTGGGTTTTCTACCAGTTCTTTATGGCGATGCAGTCCTAGATTCAAAGTTAGGGTTCACAATATTGTCTGGTGATCAACTGGTCTCTGTACTTGCCACAAGTTTCCACTCGGAACACATTATAATAGGAGTTGATGTAGACGGATTGTATGATGATGACCCAAAAATTAAGAAAACTGCAAAACTGTTCAGGCACTTGACGTTAGAAGAGCTGAAGAGACTTCGCAGCAAATTCGGTAAATCGACGATGTGTGATGTTACGGGCGGCATGTTCAGCAAAATAGCTGAACTTCTGCCAGCCATAGAATTGGGGATTCCAGTAACAATCGTAAACGCTACAAAACCAAATTATATTTATAAGGTCCTTACAGGGAAAAAAGTGAAACAAACTTTAATAGAGAAGGAATAAAGCTTGTCTAAGGAAACGAGAAAACGTAAAGCAGATCATATTAGGATCTCTCTAAACCGAAATGTTCAAGCAAGAAAGGCTACAACAGGTTTTGAGGATGTTTATCTAATTCATAGGGCTTTGCCGGAAATCAGTAAGCAACAAATAGATTTATCTACAACCGTTTTTAACCACGCGTTCGTTGCACCATTAATCGTAGGCGCCATAACTGGCGGAACGATGGAAGCAACAAAAATCAACGCCACAATAGCTGAAGCTGTGGAAGAACTGGGTTTGGGAATGGGTGTTGGGAGTCAACGGGTAGCAATAGACGATAAACAACTTGAAAAAACTTTTGCAGTGGCGAGAAAGAAGGCGCCATCGGTCTTCCTAATAGCTAACATAGGTGGAGTGCAACTTGTCAACGGATATGGCTTAAAGGAACTGAAGAAAGCAATAGAGATGATTGAAGCGGATGCCATCGCAATTCACCTAAATCCAGTACAAGAAGCTGTTCAACCAGAAGGTCAAACAAACTTCCGAGGAGTGCTTAAAAAAATACGTGAAATTGCTGGAGAACTGGATAAACCTGTGATTGTGAAGGAAACAGGTGCTGGAATTGCTGCTGAAGAGGCGAAAAAACTTGAGGCTGCGGGTGTTGAAGGTATAGATGTAAGCGGGGTGGGTGGCACAAGCTGGGCGGCAGTTGAGTATTACCGTGCAGAAAAACGCGGAAAAAGCTTCCGACGTAGATTAGGCGATGTTTTTTGGGATTGGGGTATACCAACAGCCACAAGCGTTGTTGAGGTTTCCCAAACGGTTAATATTCCGGTTATTGCTTCTGGCGGAATACGCGATGGACTGGATGTGGCTAAAGCCTTAGCCTTAGGTGCAAGCTTAACAAGCGTTTCCCAACCAGTGTTACAGGCAGCAGTTAAAGGTGTAGAAGACACAAAAAATGTACTTTCACTTTTAATAGAAGAATTGAGGAATGTTCTGTTCTTTGTAGGAGCCGATTCTGTTCAAGCCTTGAGTGAGGTTCCTCTTGTAATAACTGGTAAAACAGCAGAATGGCTGAGGATCAGAGAATTTGACATAGAAAGATATGCACGTAGAGGAGGAAGTTAAACCTTTGAACATTGAGAAATTCATTGGAGAAAAAACTGTTTTAATAGATAAGGTTATTGAAAAGTATATTCCAAGAGTTTTCACAGAAAACGCGATTCTTTTCGGAATTGAACCACCACACTATGCCTATAACCCAGATGTCTTAAACAAAGCAATTGCTGAGCCAATCTGGGAGTTTCTTGATAGAGGGGGTAAAAGGTGGCGTCCAAATCTTTTCCTACTAATCTGCGAAGCCTTAGGAAAAAATCCAGAAGATTTCATTGATTTCGCCATAATCCCAGAAGTAATTCACAACGGAACAATAATAATAGATGACATAGAAGACGCATCCGAACTCCGAAGAGGAAAGCCATGTACATACAAGATTTACGGCTTAGATATAGCTATAAACGCTGGGAACGCCATGTACTACCTACCGCTACTACCGTTAATAGAAAAGAAAGGCGAAATTTCTAAAGAGAAGCTTTGTAAAATTTATGAGATTTACGTGAAAGAGATGATTAACTTAAGCCTTGGTCAGGCGATGGACATAGCATGGCATAAAGGCTTAGCGAATGTGAACAGAATAAATGAAAAAGACTATCTACAGATGTGTGCTTACAAAACTGGCACCCTAGCAAGGATGGCTGCAGAAATGGCCGCTGTACTGGCGAATGCAAACGATGAGCTTGTTGAAAGGCTTGCACATTTCTCTGAAAGCATAGGCATAGCCTTCCAAATGCAGGACGACATCCTAGATTTAACCAACAAAAATTTCTCGGAAAAAAAAGGCGGACGTGGACAAGACATAACAGAAGGAAAAAGAACCCTGATAGTCATCCGCACCTTGAAGGTTGCAGAAACCAAGGACAAGGAAAGGCTCGTTGAGATCCTTGAAATGCACACTTCAGACCAGAAAATAAGAGACGAAGCCATCGCAATAATACAAAAATATGGTTCCATAGAATACGTTAGGCAGAGTGCAAGAAAAATGGTTAATGAAAGCTGGGAAAAAGTCGAAAAGCTTCTACCAGCTTCAAATGCGAAGGAAAAATTGAAATCCTTCACAAAATTCTTGATTGAAAGGAAAATCTAAACCGAAAAGAGCGTTAAACCATTTGATTTCCAAAGAAAACATTGAACTCAGAGAAATCATTCGAAAGCTCGCTTTACTAAATGCCGTCAGGCATAATGACAAAGCACAGAAAGGCCCCGTCATTAGGAAACTTCTAGGTGAAAAACCAGAGTTGAGGGCAAAAGCGAAGGAAATCGCCAATCTTGTTAGAGAAGTTGTCCAAGAAGTCAACAGTATGTCATTAAACGAGCAAAAACATGTTGTAGAGGAGAGATGGCCAGAAGCTCTCGTAAAGGCGAAGGGTGCGGAGAAGAAGTATCTTCCGCCATTGCCCAATGTGAACAAGTATGCTAATGTTGCCACACGTTTTTCGCCAAACCCTGACTGCGTTTTACACTTAGGTTCAGCCCGTGCTATAATCTTATGCTATGAGTATGCACGCATGTATAACGGTAAATTCATCCTCCGTTTTGAGGATACAGACCCGAAATTGAAAAGACCTGTTTTGGAGTTTTATGATTGTATTAGAGAAGACTTGAATTGGCTTGGATGCACACCAAACGAAGAATATATTCAAAGCGATAGAATCCCCATATACTACGAGTATGCTGAAAGATTGCTGAAAAACGGTAATGCTTACGTTTGCACATGTCAACCAGAAAAGTTCCGAGAAAAAGTGCGTGCTAAGAAACCCTGTGAATGCCGAAACTCATCATCGGAAGAGCATCTCAAGAGGTGGCAACACATGCTCAAGGGTGGCTACAAGGAAGGGGAAGCTGTAGTTCGCGTTAAGACGGATTTAAACCATCCAAACCCGGCGGTTCGCGAATGGCCTGCGCTTCGGGTCATAGACTCTCAAAAATATTCTCATCCACGAGTTGGAAGCAAATACTATGTTTGGCCTCTTTACAATTTCGCCTGCGGGATAGACGACCACTTAATGGGTGTAACCCACATAATCAGGGGAAAAGAGCACTTGACGAATATGGTTCGGCAAAAATATATGTATAAGTATCTTGGTTGGCAGTACCCAGAAGCTTTACACTACGGCAGGCTTAAAATCACAGGAGCATCCTTGAGCAAGTCAAAAATCATTCAGGGGATGAGAGACGGTATCTACAAGAGCTGGGACGACCCACGCCTTGCAACCTTTCCTGCATTAAGAAGAAGGGGAATAACGCCTGAAGCAATAAAAAAGTTGATAATCGATGTTGGACCGAAAACGTCGGATGTGGTATTAAGCTGGGAAAACTTGTATGCTTATAACCGCAAAATATTGGACCCAAAGGCAGATAGATACTTCTTTGTTCACAATCCAGTACAACTAACGGTCAGAAACATCTCAAAAACCTTCAACGTGAAAATTCGTCTGCACCCAAGCAATTCTGAAAAAGGATTCAGAGAATACACGGTAAAACCAAAAGGAAAAGAAAATTCCGCAGCCTTATGGGTTTCAAGAAGTGACATACAGGTTTTGAAGATTGGAAAAACGATACGGCTTATGGAGTTATTCAACATAAAAATCAAAAGAAAGAAAGCCTACTCCGCTGAGGCATCTTTCATAAGTGAAGCCTATGAAGAAGCAAGAAATATTGGAGCACCGTTGATTCATTGGATACCCGTCGGAGCAGGCATGCCATGTCAAGTCGTTATGCCAGACGCAAATATAGCTGAGGGAATTACGGAAAGCGCTTGTAAACAGTTAAAGCCGAACGACATGATACAGTTTGAAAGGTTCGGCTTTGTAAGAATTGACCAAATCAATACGAAACTAACAGCTTACTACTCCCATAGATGATAAGAAAGGTTGATAGAAATGCACAAACAGGATAAAATAATCATATGGACTGCATATTTCGATTCAACAAGAACGAGAAGCGACGGAAGACGAATTTCCAGAAGATTGGCTGTGTCCTCCCCAAAGATTCGTGAGTTAAAGGAAGCCGTGGAAAAGCTAGGCTTCAGCTATGAACTTGTTTCAGATGTTAGTTACCCAAAGACTCCATGGTTGAAAAAAGGTATGCTCCTCATCACGAAAATAGAGACAAAAAACAAAATGATTAAAAAAATCGCTAGACACCTATTGAAAATCCGCAGTACATCTACAACAAAGATTTGATCTTTTGGAGGAAAGACATCACCTGTTCTTATTCTCTAATTAAGACTATGGTCAACTTTAGTTCTACTTTCTAGCATGAAGAATATAACAAGGCGCGAAAATACCGCCTTCCCTTTTTAAAATATTTTTTTGTCATCTTAATTCTTTATTAAATGTTTTCTTCAACATTGAATCATCTATCTTAGCAACCATTCTAGCGCGCTCTTCACGAAGTGTTTCATTCTTTGTTCTGATATTTTCTCTCCCTTGAAGATAGCCCATCTGCAATTATTGAATCCTACAATTTCAGCAATAAACTCTAGATCCTCCGGCTCTACTTCATTGTAATGCCGTTCTCCTACGCGGTCAGATACTGCCTTTATGAGTTGCCATCGTATAACGGCAACCTTCTCTTCCGCAACTACGACCCTCGATAGAGGGCACTCATCGCTGATAATGATCTGACTACCCTGTTTAAAACCCTATAGAATTCTGAGGAGGCTTTTACTACTCGGCATGGATATGATTCAATGGCACAGATCGTGCTTGTGGAAAGGCAGAATAATTAGTCTGTTGTAAGGCGGAAAGTTTCTGTGCTATTTCTAGGGTTGTATGTCCAAAACCAGTTCCAGCATCCAAAACTATTTTGTCTTCAATATCGATACCTTGCCAAAAATATTCATCGAAAGACAAGCGTATATCTCACGAACCACATATTCACATCCTTAGGCGTCAGAAGCCAATTGACCACAGGCTATAAGGTTATACATGAAACTTACAACTGCTATTCCAGAATAAAGGTAGTGATGTAAAAATTTGACTCATTTTTCTTCGCTGATCAAGATGGCGTTTATTATCCCGTGCTGTCCTGGGCGCGAAGTAACCTTTGCCAGGCCTTTAGGTGTTTCTATGATTGCTCCCTTGGTTATTACGCCCCTACGGTCGTAGTCAACATTCACCGGGTTCTTAAGGACACGTCTGATCTCAACTTTCTCTGTTTTTCCGCTTTTTGAATCTGTTACACATGCATATTTGTCTTTCAGGATTTTTGTTTTTAGGTTTCCGCCTTTTTTCCGTTTAATTCTTCGTTTTGTTTCGCCCAGTATTGTTTCAGCTGGAAATGAACCTTGTTCGAATTTTCTCTTTTTTCTGTAGGCTCTTTTTCTGCCTCCTGAAGGTTTTTTCTTGTGTGAATCACCGTGCCAAACAGACAATTTCAACTTCTCCAGGATTACTAAACTCGAGTGTCACTATCATCGCTATTTCGCATATAAACCTATCCTTACTTCTTCGGTCACATATACACTACTTTCCCAACACCACGATATTTCCTTTCTAAATCATAGGTCACAGTTTCATATCTATCATAGTCCTAATCCAGGTGTACAGCCACCACTCACCAATGAAACGGTATGGGAGCCACCTACGTCTATCTTTCTCGATACTATGCATTCTTTGCTAGGTGCTGTTTCTACGATTCTCCCACTTTGTGTGGTTAATCTAAACTCCTTAAACTTGTCAACATCTCTTACAGATGTTGTTCCCCAAAAACTCTAGGCTATCTATCTGTTCTGTCGTTAGGATATTAAGGACATACCTCCTTGATTTTTCTGAGTTTGTAAGAGTACGATCTTGGGATAATGCCAATTTGGTACACAGGCAGATTGAAAGAAAAGAGATGCACTGCGCCTACCGTAATTATGTTGTTTTAACAGTTACAAGTACGACTGGAAATGATGGAAAAAGCGTATATGCCTTCCCGTGGAGATTTCTCACTTTTTCTCATTTGCCATTTCTCGCTCGAACACCTTCTTAAGCTGTCTTTTCATGGCTGGAAGCTCATGGCTTAAACCGAAATAATCTGCGAAATATTCTGTTGTTCTCAGAGATGTTGAACGTCCCTTCCTTGCACCTATGATCAAATCCATTTCTTTCAGCTGTTTAATGTGGCCGTATGAGTGATGACCACGTGTTTCAGCAACTCTCTTTTGAGAGACTGGTTGCCTGTAGGATATGTAGGCAAGTGTCTTTAATGGTCCTATGGAAAGCAAAGGCTTCTTAACAAGCCTTTTAACTTGAGGTGTAAATTCCCTCTTTAACTGCAAAACATACCTCTCATCTTTCAACTGTAAAATTTCAAGAGCCGTATACCTATTCGCATATTCTTTCATAAGTGTTTTTGCAAGTTTTCGAGCTTTGTTTTTTGAACGGGTTTTCAAAACTGAACATAATTCCTTAAGGTCTAGGGGACGACCTGCAACATATAATGCGGCTTCCACCAAGGCCAGTTCCTTTCGAGTTTTACCTACTGCTTGCTTCTGATTGAAATCCATATCTGGCTTTAATGCCTGTTTTTCCACTTTCTGCACCGTTTAAATCCCTGATATCTATGTATGTCTGTAATAGGATTTAACGTTGAACCCATTGCACATGCTCTAGAGGTTTATTTTCTATGCTTTTATATTTAGCTTCTACAGTTTTTCCTGTTCTTTACTGATATCTTCACCTTTCACTTTCATGAAGAGCACTGTGGGCTTACTAATTTTATGTTTGCTCTGAATCTTAAGTTCAGAAGCTGTGTTCCAGTCTTGCTTATGCACCGTTCCTTCCAAGTTCAGTTCTCCCCAAAGGGGGTCCGCTGAGAAAGGCATATATGGTTCTAATAGGATTGCCAAGCTTCTAACTACGTTGACACATAAGTAAAGGGCTGTCTTCGCTTTCACTTTGTCGACCCAAGGCTTTTTGCGCTGGAAGTACTGGTTACAAAAAGTTTAAAATCCAATGATTTTCCTTAATCCTCTGCTCAATTCTATTCTATCGATTTCTTGGGCCACGTCTCTAACCACTGCTTTAAGTTTTTCCATCAATTCTCTGTCTGACTCGTCAATGTTCTCAATTTTAGGTACTTTTCCGTTGTAGTTTGACCAGATGAAAGTTAAAACCCGGTGTATGAAGTTGCCGATGTTTGCTATAAGTTCATTATTTATTCTTTTTTGAAAGTCTTCCCCGCTGAAATTCACGTCAGCCTGACTGTAAGGAGTGATTGCTGATAAATAGTATCTTAGGTAATCTGGTGGAAACTCGTTTAAGAATTCTCTCACGCTTATGTACCATTCCCGACTCTTAGAGAATTTTCGTCCTTCAAGCGTGAAGTAACCTCTTTTTGGAAAAGTCTGGTAATTTAAATTCTTCAACTCCCATTCTCATGGCAGGTAAAAACAAGTAATGATGATATACTATGTCTTTTCCAATGAAATGGTAGATTTTTGATGAGTTCCAAACTTGTTTTCCGTCTATCCCTTTTTCCCTAAAGAACTTTAGTGCGGTTGATATGTACCCGATGTGATTGTTAAACCAAACGTAAAGCACCTTTCCTTTTGCTTCTTCCAGAGGAACAGGTATACCCCACGATATGTCACGGCTTATGCCCCAGTCTTTCAAGCCTTCTCTTACTCAGTTTAACACGTAGTTTTTGACTTCCTGTTGAAGGTTCTTATTTTCCACTAGCCACTTCTCAAGCTTACCTGAAAAATCGCGGAGTTTGAAGAAATAATGTTGGCTTTGTTTACTTGTGGGTTTTGAACCGCATATGGCGCAGTGAGGATCTTGAATCTCCCCTGACTGAAATATTCTTCCACATTTTTCACAGCTGTCTGAATATTGTTCAGTTGCGCCGCAGTAAGGGCATGTACCTTTTACGTAGCAGTCTGGTAGAAACTTTTTACAGTTTTCACAGTAAGGCTGCGACACAACTTGCTTATATATGCAGCTTTTCCCGTAGAGTTTCTTGAAGAAATATTGTGCAAGTTCTACGTTATCTTTAGAGCTTGTTTTGTAGAACATGTCAAAGGATATTCCTAGATCATTGAAATCTTTGAAGTCATTCTTGTTCTAATAGGCCACAAATTCCGCTGGACTTATCCCTTTCCGTTCAGCTTCAACTAGTATGGGAGTGCCGAAGTCATCTGTCGCTCCTACATGAATTATGTTGTTGCCTCGGAGTCTGCAGAATCTTACAAATATGTCAGCTGGCAGATATGTGGAAGTAATGCGTCCTAAGTGGATTTCACCATTTGCATATATGAGGGCAGTTGTTACAATGATTTTCTCTACTGCAAGTGTCTCCTAAGTCGTTATAGACTGGCTACAATTGCGATGTTTAAACGCAACCTCAATGTTTAAAGTGAAATTATCAAGTGTAAAAGGAATTCTTCAGTGTAATTTATAATTGTTCGGTCTCCATGGAAGTAAGGTTGATGGTTATGTATATCTCATCGGATCCCTCATCTTGCCACAGGTTTATCCTTCCAT
>DAOVFL010000042.1 GCA_030672945.1 Candidatus Bathyarchaeota archaeon
GATTGCGCTCAATGTTGGAATTGAGGCTGCTAAAAATGCGCCTAAAGCTCCCCCTAGACAAAGGACTATCACATTACAGACTTTGCTTTGAACTCGAAAAACTATCAAGCTAACGAGGACTGTTATGAGTAGGGACGAGACTAAGATGAAGGCTTCAACATGCGGAATGGAAAATCTCGAGAACACCGCGAATAAGTAAGTGATGGAAAGCATGAAAACAGCGGTTGTCAGGGCAAAGCCTGTGATTAACGTGATCAATTTGTGGCTTTTTCGCTTAAGAAGCAAGTATAACAAGGATGCACCGACTCCAACGAGAGCAACGAAATAACCAGCATTCAATAAAGGCCCAATGTCATCTTCAGGAAGTATGGTGATTCTGGGCGGTTCCATGGAGGATGTTGAAATAAGAAAAGTGCATAACATGCCAAATAGTAGACTTACCAAAATTGGTGTTAAATGTGTCAGCCTAGCTTTAAATCGACTATTCAAGGTTTCCGCCTTAGACTATCTACGGTTTTTTCAACTTCCAAGTAGCATTTGCTGCAGAATAAGCTTTTCTTTCTGTCAGTTTCGAAGATGGAATTGGAAAAATACATAATACAATAGGGATTAGGGCAATGTCCTAAGCCTAAAGTGTGTCCGAGTTCGTGTACCGACTCTTTTGTAATTCTCTCCAGGAAGAGTTCATTGTTTGACGGTTTTCCGTAAAATTCTGGCTTAAGTCTCCATAATGAGATTAATGCTGCTTTTCCAGGACATTCTGCCTCGCCAAACACATAACTTAAGTTTGGGACAAAAATGTCAGCGTTTACTATTCCTAAAACTCTGTCCATATTTTTTTCTTTCTCAGCATAGTTGTGAATTTTTCTAAGTATGTGGTTTGAGTTGTATTGCCGTCTTGTTCTATTGAAGGTTTCTTCTGGTATTGGCTGTGTTTTGGCGATCAACATGCATGTTGAATGCGGAAAAATCATGTGTAAATTTTTTTGGATCCTGCTTATTACGTTGGAATCTACTTTACCTATGGTTAAGATTCCAATTTTCATCTATTTCACAGCTAAATCTTAAATGTATCCCCTGTCCTAGGCGCTTTTGCCTTCAACCCTACTTCTTTTTTTATCCATTTAGTAAAGTGTTCACAGTTTTCTTCTGCACCGTGAACCACGTATATTTTTGGGTTGCCACTAAGCTTTTCCACAGTTTGTTTAAGCTCTCTTGATCCGCAGTGTGAAGAAAAATCGAAGTGTCCAACCTGTGCCTTAATCTTTTTCATTCTTCCGTCGATAACGCATATTCCCTTTTCAAGTAGTTGTCTTCCAGGTGTGCCTGGAATTTGATAGCTTACTAGAAAGACGGCGTTACACGCTTTTTTCCCGATTTTTGATATGTAGAACACGGATGGACCGCCTTTAAGCATGCCTGCGGTTGAAATTATGACACCAGGTTTCTTAGCGGTTTTTCTTCGGTCTCTCCAGCCTTCAACCCAATGAGCGGAATTTAAAGCATCTTTTAACAGTTTCGGATCACGCAGGTATTGACCATGCTTCATCATTATACTATTTGCTCCACGGATCATACCGTCAATAGTGACTGGATACTCAAAATGGTGAGCAGCCAAGACGCATGCGATTTCTTGGGATCTCCCAACTCCAAATGCTGGAACAAGAACGATGCCTCCTCTTTCTACGATGTTCGTGGTCTCCACTATGAAATTTTTCTCCAGTTCTGAGCGTTCCGTGTGTTCCTCGTCAGCATAGGTGCTTTCAATTATCATAGCATCTAAGTCGTCGTATTCCATTTTAGCCCCTTCCAAAAGCCTTGTATCTTCAGTGTTGAAGTCGCCTGTGTAAAGCAGTCTTTTTCCTTCAGCTTCGATCAGTATTTGGGCGCTTCCAGGGATATGTCCAGCGTTTAAGAGTTGAAAATTCATATCTCCGATTTTTTCTTTGACACCGAAATCCACGTGTTTACTGTTTCTCATCATAGATTTTAATTCAAGATATTCAAATGGTAAGTAATAACTGGAAATATGTATAAAGTCTGAAATCAGTAGTTGATTTAGATCCGTGGTTAGCTTATTTGTGTAGAGTTGCTTCTTTCCATGAATGTAAAATACTGGGATTGCACCTGAATGATCAAGGTGGCTATGGGTTAAAATGATTGCATCAACTTCTTTTGGTGGTATGTGCATTGGGAATCCTGGTGCGTGGTTAAACATGACTCCGTAATCTAACAAAACCTGTGTTTTCTCAGTCTTTACAGCTATTGCACTTCTACCAACTTCACGGGCTCCACCCAGAAATTTAATTTGCAATGTATTCATTTACTTTCATCCGTTAATGCTGTAACCATGCCTTTTGCTCTTTTAAAAATGTATTGACCTTCTTGTGGAACCCACCTTAACCAATGTTTTCTTGATGGCTCTCAATATTTCATTAGTACCTGAAGAGGCTTGCACTTCAGTATAAACAGTCCATAATTGGTTAACAGTATGAGCATCGCTTCCCGCAACACCAGGTAAACCCATATCTTTCGCCAAGTTTTCAGCCATTTTATTAAGATAAGGAGGTGAGCTACCATTTAAGATTTCTATTGCATCAACATCAAAATTTTTTGCCAGATCCCCTAGACCATGTATCCTGTACGGGTGAGGAACGACAATTAACCCGTCTCTTTCCCTTACAAAGCGAATCACGTTTTCTGGTGTCCATGGTGTAGGGGGCACTTCTGGGATGCCTAGAATTATTAGGTCTCCTTCAGTTGTGCTAACTTCAATTCCAGGAATTATAAGAATGTCTTCGTACGGTGAAGCTAACCTCTGTACTTTATAATAACCTTCGACGGTGTTGTGATCCGTTATGGCTACAGCTTTGATGGATTGATGTGCATAAAGCTGTTCTACTATGGTTTTAGGTTGGATTGATGCGTCTGATGAATAAGTTGTGTGGAGATGTAGGTCAACTCGAATCATGGGTGTTCCCTTAGAGTTTTCTGCAAAACTCTCTTCAAACTATTTAACGTGGTTTTGCTCCACTTTTCTTTAAAGCTAAAATATTCAAGCCTGACTGCTTTCTTTAAGCACACTTTTTTACATTCGCCTAAAATATTTTTGCTCCAATTTTCTGAGTCGTAAACTAGCACAATCAATTCATAATTTGTGCTGCTGATGTAGTCTGCCACCTGCTTTACCACGTACTCGATTGTCTCTTTATCGAATGGAAAAGCTATTTCGTGTTGGGAAAGGGGATAAACTTCGTCAAGCTCGATTGGAACTACACCGAAGGGAGCAGTATAAAAACATGTATGCACCATGTTTAAACGGTCTTCAAACGTGTCGCGAAGAAGTTTTGCATACTCTTTAAATTTTTTTGATCTACGTGAAGGTTTCATACGGGTTTGAGGCATAAGCAAGAGTATTTTTGCTTCTTTGGGTGGGGCGTATCTTTCTGCCATTCTTTTTTTATGTCTGACAACTTCTGGTCGGATGAGCCCGATGGAATTGAAAAAGAAGATACCGCTTTTTTTTACTGCTGGACTGTGTTTTTCGATAAAATCTTTATATTTTTCTAGTCTTTTAAGGGCTTGAAGTAGGGTTGGATGTCCATGTGCCCTTAATTCTAGGTGTTCCCATAATCTGCCGTCTTTTATTGCTTGTTTTATACGTTTTAGTTCCGCTTTGCATGCATACAGGTTATGTTCAGCTAGAAAGCATTGCCTTTCTTCTGTTGACATTTTCAAGACTGCTTTTGGGTTTGTTTTTGAACATTTTGGGCATGTGCATGGAAAATATTCAAGTTTGTCCAGTCTTGAGGTGCCGAATTCTGTCATGTAACGGTTTTCTCTGGCATATATCGCATAGGCTGCGGAATCGAAAAGGTCGCATCCAAGGGCTACAGCTAGGCTAAACATGAATGGGTGTCCTGCTCCGAAAAGATGAAAGGGTTTTTCAATTGGCAAATTCATTTTAGCTGTCATTATCATGTCAACTAGAATATCAAAACGGTAGTTTTCCATAACTTCTGTTGGGCTTCCTAAAGCGTGTATTTGAAATGGTAGTTTTCCGGTTTTAACGGCAGATTTAGCTATGAGGTCTAGCTGTTGGCCTCCTTGAATTGGGCCTACCCAAAGAACATCTTTCCGAGTTCTAATTTTGAAGAGTTCTTCTGCTCTTCTCAATGTTTCATCTACTGTTTGTTCTGCATGTTTCCTGGAGACCTTCCACCCTGTTGGCCAATCAAGAATTGTAGCTATGTCCGTATCTATTTGTTCTTGGTATTCCACAATTTCTTGTGGGGTTGTTTCTATGTCTCCGTAAATGAGGATTTGGTATGCTCCTGAATCAGTCATTATGGTTCCGTTGAAATCTAAAAACTTGTGTAATCCTTTTTCTGCTGGTTGATTTTGAAAGTGCTTCTTCAATAAATAAGCGTTAGTTATTAGTGCTTCAAAGCCGAAATTCTCACGAATCTTTCTGGGTGGAATGGGTTGTATAGCTCGGTTTATCACTGGTAAGAGAATGGGCGTTTCAACAACGCCACTTTTAGTTCCAAGTCTTCCAATTCTCGCAAGTAAATCTCTCTCTTTTATCTCAAAAGTCAATTTCAAACCTTAGATAAAATCAGCTAAACACACTTATATCGTTATTTTGTTCTATTCTGTCTGTCTGTTGCGAGGAGGTTGAAGTATGGTTTGTACAGTTCAAATTTATGAAAAACCAAAACTAGATAATCCTGTCTTGATTGAGGGTTTGCCTGGCATAGGATTTGTAGCCAACATTGCGACTTTACACCTAATTCATGAATTGAATGCAAAGCTCTTCGCTGAAATCAGTTCCTCATCCTTTCAGGACTTAGCAGTAACAACAGAAAAAGGAGGTACCAGGTCTCCAATAAACAAGCTTTACTATTATAAAAGCCGTGAAGGTGAACGAGATTTAATCATATGGTATGGCAACACACAAGCTTTGACGACTTCCGGACAGTATGAGCTTTGTGGAAGTGTTTTAGACATTGCTGAAAAGCTTGATTGCCGCTACATTGTTACTCTGGGCGGCTTTAAAAAAGAACAGATAACCGAAAAACCAAAGATTTACTGTGCAGCATCAGACCCAGAAACACTGAAAGAAGCCGTGGACCTCGGCGCAAAAATAATGGTAGGGCAGATCTTTGGACTTGCCGGCATCTCAATAGGCATCGGCAAACTCAGAAACCTCAAAGGGTTCTCACTTTTAGTGGAGACTTCCGGCACATATCCCGATGTGAATGCTGCACATCAAGCCCTATTAGCCCTATGCAGATTTCTAAACTTGAAAGTTGACTTATCAAGGTTGGATGTTGCTGCCGAAAAAACCAAGAAAATACTGGAATCCTTCGGATTGATTAGACGAGTCAAAGAAGAAAAGAAGAAAGAGAAATCCCAGTTCCGCTGGTTCGTTTAACCCTTAATCTCGCTCATGAAGTGTTCGTAAACCCTTTGCACCCGATCAGCAGCCGGACCTGAACCGTCAACAA
The DNA here is from genome assembly GCA_030672945.1 of Candidatus Bathyarchaeota archaeon. Classification (GTDB taxonomy): domain Archaea; phylum Thermoproteota; class Bathyarchaeia; order Bathyarchaeales; family Bathycorpusculaceae; genus SOJA01. The sequence goes on from DAOVFL010000042.1 coordinate 5,511, forward strand.
CACCTTTCTCCGTCACCTTAACTTTATTCATGACCCAAATGAAACCATTGTCCTCATACAGCTTAACCATCGTCGGAAAAACCTTCTCAAGACGATCCGCCAACGCCTTCAAGTCGAAAGGTTTCTCCACACTAAGTATCTGCGCCACAACATTCCCATTGAGAAAGACCCTATGCAACGTTTGTCTTTTTTCATCCTTTGCTTCCGCCAAGCATAAGCTTAAAGTATCCGGGTTAATACCGATCAATATTCCACTATACGTTTTCCCAGTCGTAGTTGTAACAATCACATTTGTATCTGCTAAGGCCGCTACTTCTGTAAAAAATTTCCTTTGCGCTATTGACAACCTTAAACCTCCATTACACCCTAACACATGTGAGAACCCATATTTAGGATTTTAACCTCACGGTACTGGAATTATCAGACTTCTTATTAATTCAGCTTCCTTTCTTCAATCTCTTGCTTCAAAAGTACCATTGTATTAGACGCCAAATCACGGCAAACAACAATATTCGGACCAACCCAACTGTTACTTCCCACTTTGACTCCAGGCATAAAAAGCGCATTTATACCAGTCTTCACGCAGTCCCCCAAAACAACACCAAGTTTTCTTCTTCTACTATCAATAACCATGTCCTTCACCAACATCTTAACTGTTCCTGAATCAAGCCTATAATTTGCAGTTACTGTACCCGCACCCAAGTTACATTTTTCCCCTATTATACTGTCACCTACATAAGATAGATGACCGATATGCGTGTTATCCATTATTATACTGTTCTTAATTTCACAAGCGTTACCTATCCGGACTTTTTTACTGATGCTTGTAAATGGACGAATGTGACAATTTGGGCCAATATCGCTTTCTTCACCTATATACGTTGGTCCTTCAACATAAGCTCCAGAACGTATCCACGCAGTCTCCTCAACAGTTACTGGACCAATCAAGTGTGCACCATTCTCTACACAGCCATGTACTCTATGTTCCATCCTCTTCAAAGCCCAACGGTTTGCTTCAAGCAGGTCCCAAGGCTTTCCAACATCAAACCAATCTTCCTTGGAAACTTCAGCAGCTGAAACTTGCTTTCCCTCTTTTAGCAAGAGCGAAATTGCATCCGTGATCTCCCATTCACCCCTAGATGAAGCTGACGTCTCCTTGATTTTTCCAAAGATCTCCTTTGAAAAAATGTATATCCCCGCGTTTGCCAGGTTTGTAGTAGCATTCTCTTGGCTGGGCTTCTCAATTATGCGTTTCACATCTCCCTCTTCTCCAAGCTCTAATATTCCATAATTTTCCGGATTTTCAACAGGAACAACAGCCATGGTTACAGCAGCCTTTTTTTTCTCATGTAGACCAATAACCTTTTTGACAGCCTCTGCAGTGAATAATAAATCACCATAGACAAGAAGAAAATCATCTACCACATATGGTTCGATGGCCCCTACGGCGTTACCGGTGCCAAGAACCTCTTTTTGTTCTACATACTCGATTTCTAACCCAAAATCTTCCCCCTCACCAAAGTGATCGCGAATAGCATCTCCCATAAAGTGAACGACCATCAATATCTCGTTTATTCTGCAACTCTGAATTGCCTTCAGGCAATACTCAAGTATCGGTTTTCCCCCAACCTTTATCAAAGGCTTCGGTCTAGTCAACGTAATCGGTTGAAGCCTTGCACCTTCTCCAGCAGCCAAAACAACAGCCTTCATCTTCCCACCTCCTCAATAAGCCTTTTAACCAACATTATGCCCTTCCTCATTATCCTTTTCGCTACTTTTAATGATTCACCCTCCACGGTTAACCGTATCAAAGGTTCAGTGCCAGACGCCCTTACTAAAATCCATCCTTCTTCAAGGCTTAAGCAAACACCATCAACCGTTGAAATCTGCTCGTATGTAGGAAAAAAAGTCGCTAAAGCTTCCTCAACTTTTTCCATAATCTTATATTTCGCTTCATTTTTGCATGCAACATTTCTTCTAAGAGTTTGGTATTGGGGTGCTTCGTAAATAAATTCTGACAACATTTTTTCTTCCTTTTCTAACGCTTCTAGTAAAAGTATAGATGTAAGTATTCCATC
>DAOVFL010000066.1 GCA_030672945.1 Candidatus Bathyarchaeota archaeon
TGTGAGTTCTGAAAGGAATCCTTCTTCTAGTCCGAGCTTGTTTGTGATTGGGAGGAAGTAGTCGGAAAGGTAGGCTGCTTCTAGGTTTTTGCGTTCTATATTTGCTTCTTCTGAGGCTTTAAGCCAAGCCTCTTCAATTAGTCTTTCTGGTTGCTTCTCGTAGTGTTCTCCGAATTTTGTTCTTCCAACAGCGACTATGGCTGGATGACTTTGCATTCTTTTACTCCCTTCTTGTCAATTGCAACTTATCCTTTTCACATGACTTTTAAGTGTTTGCCGTTTTGCGGAAAACTCATAACTTACTTGTAAATGATTAAGGGATCGAGGCGGCGTTATTGGTTGGAGAAGAAAAATATCGGTTAGTTATAATTGTTAAGGAGATACGTGGGAACTGTCCAGTTTTTGGTGTTGGAGACCGAATGGTTGTGGAGTCGCCTAAGATAGTTGTTGAAAAAACGGACAGCATTTGTGTTCATGCTTTTGGTTGCATGCTTTCTATGATTGTTGCTTTAAGCCGTGGAATAAGCTTCAAACAGCTCGGGTTAGCAACGGAAGAGGGTGAGAAAGGTTATTTTCAATGTTTGGATCCTGGAAAACCTTACACAAATGGTGGAACGGTGCTTTTCGAAATGAGGCGGGAGAGAATCTAAGCTTTAGCTCATAAAATTTTTATTGTGCTTAAGTGGATAGGCTAACCATTAAGTGGTTTGAATGATGCTGACGAGTCTGGTTCGACTTTTGTTTCTTACAATCTTGAGTGCAGGTGCTAGAGAATCATGGTGGGAGATGATTCCTGAAGGGCTTAGTCTAGTTTTTTCACTGTTCTAACTGATGGGAAGTGCCAGAATTGCCTGATGAAAGAAAGCGTACGATGTTTTTAGGCTTGGCTTTTCTAGTTTTGCTGGTTCTTTCTTCTGTTGAAAATATGGTTTTCTTTGGTACTCTGGGCGAAATTTTTTCAAATCCGTTTTTGGCTGTTGGCATGCTTTTCATACATAACGTTCTTGTGATCTCTCTCATTTTGCTGGGTATGACTTTCTACGTTAATTTGGTAATTTTGGATTTCTTTAAGAGGGAAAAGTATTCACATGTTGTGCTTGATCATCCGCGAACTTTCGCCTTGGTCTTCACAATTATGATTGTTTTTCTTAGCATTCTGCGCGGAAGTAGCCTTCTTGGTGGAATAAACGTTGAAGTGTTGCCTCTTGTTCTGCTGGTAAGTGCGCCGATAGGAATAGTTGAAGGTTACGGTATTTACTTGACAATTGCGAGGACGTTAAGCAGATCGATGTCTATGAGGGGGTTGGCTTATATTTATGGTATATTCTTCATTGCTGCTGTAATGGAAGTTGGCTTCATAAACCTCTTAATATGGGTTACGATAGGGTAGAACCCCTAAAAAAAGTTTCATTATATGTTCCATTGTATTATCGAATTTAATAGGAAAGTTACACGTTTTTGCAAGCGCATTTTGGATACCCTCTCCATAATTTTTATGTATCACGTTTTTTGGAGTCAAACACGTTCTTTTTTGGGACTGAAGACTGAATAGAGAAGGATTATGAGCGTGTATTATGATGCTCAAAAATGTGCGTTAGGTAAGGCATAAATATTTACTGCTTATAATCGCTTATTCTAAACTTTGGTGGCAAATCTTATGAGTAAGAAAGGAAAGCGGAAGATAATCGTCATAAAAGGCGGAAATTTAATCGATGGCACAGGTGAAAAGCCTAAGAAGGATTCTGTTGTTATTGTAGAAGGAAAGAGGATTAAGGCTGTTGGCAAAGAGGGCGAAGTGAAAATTCCTAAGAAAGCTAAGAAGACTGAGATTGATGCTTCTGGGAAGACTGTTATGCCGGGACTGATTGATTCGCATTTGCATTTGATTGGGTTGAAGACTGATCATATGTTGGAGGAGGAGCTGGTTAGACCTCCAGAATTGGGTTTGATAAAGAGTGTTTATGATGCTGTTAATCTTTTGGAGGCTGGTTTTACGACTGTGAAGGATTGTGGAGGTTATGGCATTTATTTGAAGAGGGCTATTGCTGAAGGAACGATGCGTGGTCCGAGGATACTTTCTGCGGGTTATGTGTTGAGTCAGACGGCTGGTCATGGAGACTTGCATTTTCTTCCAGTGGAGTGGGTGGATGCTCGCGTTTCAAAAAGAAAAAAGTTTCTTGTCATGTCCTTGTTGTGCGATGGAGTGCCAGAATGCATTAAAGCTGCTCGTTACGCTTTGAGGCAAGGTGCTGACTTCATAAAAGTCATGGCGAGCGGCGGAGTGATGTCTATGATTGACAGGCCTGAGCATACTCAGTTTACGTTGGAAGAGTTGAAGGCGATTGTTGAAGAGGCGAGGCATGTTGGGAAGTTTGTTACGGCTCATTGTCAAGGTACAGAAGCGATGAAAAACTGTATTAGGGCTGGTGTGAAAACGATTGATCACGCGTTTTATCCGGATGATGAAGTGATAAGGATGGCTAAGAAGAGAGGAGATGTGGTTTTTGTTCCGACTCTTTCTATTAACTGGCGGATAGTGACTGGAGGAGTAGAGGCTGGGTATCAGCCGTGGGCCGTAGCGAAGGGGAAGGAGGTGTGGGAGATTACGAAGAAGAATATTGCACGGCTTTACAGGGCTGGTTTGACTATTGCGAGTGCTACTGATTTTTGTGGTTCTCCGTTGTTGAGGCATGGAGATAATGCTATGGAGTTGGAGTTGCTGGTTAAGCACTGTGGGTTTAAGCCTATGGATGCGATTGTTGCGGCTACACAGAACGGTGCAAAAGCGTGTGGACTGGAAAATGAGATAGGCATGTTAGAGAAGGGAAAACTGGCTGACATAATAATAGTTGACGGTGACCCGGTTAAGGACATCAAGGTTTTGCAGGATAAGAGCAAGATAAGAATGGTTATGAAAGAAGGAAAAACCGAAGTAAAGAAGAGATAAATAACCATTAACCTGATCTCGTCAGGATTCAAACAGTTATAGCAGAACCAAAAGAACTAATTCGAATCAGAAAATCTTAATGTTGTAGAATTTTTTAGGGATCATATCATTTAGTATTCAATCGAAGAGCCTTCCACAAATAGTAAATACTGAACCAGAATATTTGATGGATGGTTTGGTATGAATAGAAAAGTTGTATTTGTAACGGCTTTGGTGGTTGTTTTCGTAGTCATGTTAGCGTGGGCATTCAATGTTATGCGTGTGTCCCAGCCGAAAATTGGAATTTATTATTATGTTTGGTATGGTAGTGGACTTGGAAATCGCCATTGGAATGATACACAGTCCAGTGCCGTTATAGATACCCCGGTTTTAAGGTTTTATGATTCCAACAATTTGACGGTGATAAATCAGCATATGAAATGGATGGAAGATTTAGGAATTGATTTCATAATTATTTCTTGGTGGGGAATCAATTCTTATGAAGATAATGCAACCAAAAATGTTGTCAATGTCATAAAATCTTACAATCTTCAATATTGCATATTGATTGAGAACTATAATCAAACAGGATACTACAACTGGACAAATGATTACAACTACATATACTCAAATCATGTAAACAACCAATACTTCAAATTGGATGGCAAACCATTACTCTTGATTTTGGAAACGGCTTTTCCTGAACATGGTACAAAACGACCAGACATTGCACAAGACCCACGGTTCACAATACGCCTTCTAGGAAGTCATACGTGGTCTGATTGGTATTATGGAGATGTGTTAAGCAAAGTTCGTCTCGGTGATTTTTCTGGAAGGTTGAATCGTGATAATCACACAAATATATTTCCAAGATATGATGAGTATTACTTGAAACGTCCAAACTGGACACAATACGACCCTACATATGCGGAAGGCTTATATGACAAGTTTTGGGACTTATGTACCCGTTATGCTGCTAATGGAACGCTAAATATCATAACCATAACTACTTGGAATGAATTTCATGAGAGGACAGCCATTGAACCTGCATTTGATAACACTTCGTACAGAAAAGATGACCCTTATTTCATATATAACAAAACAAAAGAATATGTAGCTAAATTAAGAAATCCAATAACATACTTCCCAACACTGGTGCTATTCATCGCAACGGCTTTAGGAGGAGCCGCTGTTCTAACATTTAATTTGAGATCCAAATTGAGCGCAAAATTCAGAAAGATTTCCCTGATATTGGTATTGAGAAAGATTTGGTGCGAACGCTCTAAGATTTGGGGGATAACGTTGGCAATCATGATTGCAAACATAATAGTTACCCCATACATCTTTCCAGCCTACGAGTTAACCAAAGATGTTGACTGGGACAGCGTACAGGTAAATTATTATAACCTGAGCGAAGACCCAATAACCAGAAGAATTCTATTCATATTATTTACACCGTTCTTTTACATTGTAGGTCTTTATGACATTTGGTTTAACAAAGGATTGACTCCGTACTATGCGAGATATGGTTACTTCATTAGCGTCATTGGCGTAATCACAGCTGTAATCGCTTCGTTCGTCAAACTACTCATATTTAAACATAAAGCAAAACGTATGGATGTAATCGAAGATTCTTCCACAATCATAAATACGGAAGTAGACGAATATGTAATGTAACAGAAAATCCGCAAAAAAGTTATGAAATAGTGGAAGCGATAAAGTTGAAGTTTATGCCAATATCACCGATGACTTGAGCGAAGTAAAACAAGTGATTCTGAACTATACCACGAACAATGGAACATGGTTCAACAAAGAAATGACAAAACTTCAAGAACCCCATTACAACGCCACAATCCCAGAATTTCTATAATTCACAAATGTAACGTATATAATCATAGCAGAAGATAACGCCAATAATACCATCACAACAGAAGACACGGGATATGAATATCAATATCACGTAATTCCGGAGTTTCCATCAATGATAATCTTACCACTATTCACAGTAGCGACACTGCTAGCAACCATAGTCTGCAGAAAAAACATTCTGTCCAAACGTAAAAAAGAAGCTCATTAAAGTCAAATTGAACCTCTCCTTCATAGCAATAACTCCAACTGCCAAAGTATGCTATAGAGCTTAGGAAGAAGGACACTCCTCTGCCTCTTTTTATGGATTAGTTGGGGAATGGGCAGGTTTTTGTTGGGCAGCCACCCGCATATTCCGACTCTGCACTAACAAACCTTCTCTTTTCAGTCTTTATCTCTCCTATATTAAGAACTTGCTCCGGTTTACTTCCATAACGATAAACAGTTATCCCCTTACACTTCAGCCTATAAGCAAGCCAAAACACTTTTTCCACATCCTCAACCTTAGCATCATTAGGCAAATTCACCGTTTTCGAAACAGCATTGTCTGTATATTTCTGAAAAGCAGCTTGCATTTTGACATGCCACTCTGGCTTAATATCTAAAGCCGTAACAAAAACCCTCTTAACATCTTCAGGAACCCCCCTAATTTCCTGAACAGAACCCGTTCTAGCTATTTCCTCAAGAAGCTCAGCACTGTAAAACCCTCTCTCCTTCGCAGTTATCTCAAACAACGGATTAATCTCAAAAAGCCTAGTTCCCTCCAAAACCTTCCTCATAAAAGAAACAGCAAACAACGGCTCAA
>DAOVFL010000037.1 GCA_030672945.1 Candidatus Bathyarchaeota archaeon
CTTGGTGTATTATAAATCTCTCCTTTTTTCAACTACGAAATCTTCTCGAAATAATCATATTTAACAAATAAATTTAAATTCAGGGCATTCAAGTGGTCGGAAAGAGTGTTGTAAATTTCGAATTCCAGTTACAAAGACTAGGATTAAACATGTAACAAAAGGGCGAAGCAGAAAATCCATACAGATTATCCTCTCGGAAAATCCGGAACTAATCTAATGTAATTTTTTCACTAAACATTTCTAGAATACTTGAAGCTACTTGATACACAGATCAACTCATTACCTAGCTACATAATATAGTAATATATCCTCTGTAACTAGGATTTTGGCATTCGCGGTTCAGTTACTACGTAATTGTTCCTCTTCTTAGCATGTTCTTCAGTGCATATGAGCTCTATCTAGGTGTACAATTGATCTTAGCATTGACGAGTCCCATGTCAATTTACTAAGTAAATTAACGTGAGTAGACGCTAAAATCACGTACAGGTTATGTGCCCATTACTTGGATTATTACAGTTCTTTGTCGGGGATAAACGTCTGTTTCTATGAAGATTAGGGATTGCCAAGTGCCGAATTCCACATGACCATTAATCACCGGTATAGTTTTATCTGGAGGCAGAAGCATAGATCTCAAATGAGAATGAGCATTAGAAGGATGGCTATACCGTTCATGTTTAGGGATTATTTTTTCAAGAAAAGTCTTAATGTCGCTTAGCAATCCATATTCGTTCTCTGTTAAAACTAGAATCCCTGTGGCATGTGGAGCAAAAACATGAACTAAACCTGTATTGATACCAGCTTTGGAGACTGCCTTTTGGACCACATCTGTCAAGTCCATGAAGTCTATTTCACCCTTTGTAGAGAAGGAGTATTTTGAATTGAAAACTTTGAAATTTGACATTCTTCCTACCCAAACAGTTTATTATTGTTATCTCATCATCTATGTGCTTACATTGAAAAACCTTTTCAAAGTCCTCTCAACATTGACAGATCAAAACTTTCCTTAATCATTAATTGCATGGTTATTGGTCGCAAACGCATAAAATGTTAACATTTTTAATCCCATGTTAATCCCATGCCTTGAGCTTGTTCATTCGAGTTCTTCATCATTTCAGTTCTAATTTTAACATCTTTGAAACCAGTTCTCATAACTATGCCTAAAAATCAATACTGCTTTCATAACCACTTGCCGCAATTTATTTCAGAAATCTCTACGACCTTATCATCCACAGAATCCACCATGTGAGACTCTTCATATTTCTCTATGGCTAAGAGCTCTAAATAGCCGATTTTCCACTTCCTAAAAACTTCTCAATTTAAGTTTATTTTCACCCTTCGATTTCACAAGTTAGTTAATAAGATTCGAGTTAATAAGATTCCGCGAATCATTCGAATTTTCCCATTTAAACATACAAATAACTATTTTATGCTCGCCATTAGCGTAGTCTTTGAGAAGTTTTTCGATTTCAAGTTTACATTGTCTCTGTGAAAACCTTTACCACCTCAGTTTTGCTGATTAAAATCCTCAAGAAAGTGGATCAAGTTGATGCTTTTGTATACAACCATTTAAGTCTACACTACGATAGAATGCTGGTGAACATAAATTATGAGGGTAATACCAATAATACCAGTATCACCGAAAAGTAAGAAAAGCATCTGAAAAAGGAAGAAAAATGGGCAATTTGGTCTACGTAAGCAGAGCGATATTCACATACTCATGGTAATTAAGAAAGGAAACCAGTTTTCAAATAACCAAACCTATACGCCTGAATGCTGGTGAAAAATGAAGTCTGCTGTAGAATGCATAGCTGTATACAAATGCATCAACCAAATCCAGTTTTTCACAGTGTAATGAATAGCGAGCATAAATGACTGGGGCCTCATAGAAAGACTGTCAACAATTCCCAATGATAACCAACAAAAACATCATTGGAAATACCCCCTTTTTTGCATCAAAAACATGACTTATATTTTCAGTCTAAAGCTTTGCTTACTCTGTGAATGCCTTTTGTAGTTTTCATTCCATAATGCTGAATAGTGGAATCGCTTTTTATACCAGTAAAACTTTTCACATCATCAAGCGTTAAAAGGTCACCGTCGATTTTCCTTCTCAGTTTAGTTACACGATTATGCCTCAGCCAATGCGGTGTCTTCTTAGGAAATAAACTCTTGATAACTCTGTAACCTGTCATGCTGCAGAAAGGAAAAAGTTTTCTTTTCTTCCGCGTTTTCTTCCACACTTTTTCCACGAAGTCCACACCGTAAAGACTTGAAGATAATTCAACAGGTCCACCACGTTCACCACCTTTCAAAGCGGGAATTTCAATAAACAACGCACCGTCTTTTTCAGTTACATGCTCTTTCAAAATTTGAAGCGGCTCACTTCTTCGGCATCCTATCCAGTAAAGCAGAACAGCATAAGCCTTATACCGTAAGCGCAGCTTGGATCGTTCAAGTTTCCTCTTGAAAGTTTCCAGATTTATCTCCTCGTTAGGTTTCCCATGCTTATACTTGCCCATATTCACAACCTTTTACCATGAAAAACCCCTTGTTCTAAAAGCATAGTTATCGGACAATATCCATGTTATTCCATCTATTATTAATATTATTCCTAGATTTTCATGGACTTTATATATATGAATTAAATTGGTGAGAGAGAGAAAACAAACAGTTGCTTCACTTAACGAAGTCGTTAGGATGCTCAAAGAGGAGCATCTCTCTAACATCATACCCTCTACCAATGGATATGGATAGCCGTAATTCCTTGAGCAATATTAAACGCATTTTCTTTACGTTGATTTTAGATTCTTCATCCGTAAATTTCTCTCTCAAATCATAAGCTATATTTGTAAGCTGTGCGGTTGTTAGTTCCTTTGCTTCGAGTTTACTTGCGTCAAGTTCTGCTTGTGCATACCTTGTTTTCTGTGTTTCGATTTTTCTTCTCTTATATTCAGCGCGGAACTCTGTGCAAGTAGGTAACTTTCTGCAATCCAAGCAACTATCCCTTAAACATTTACCCATTGCTGCGAGACTATATTTCAAAGTGCAGATGTAGGGATGGTAAACCTTTTCTTCCCATTGCGAAGGATATGATGCGTAAACATAAGCAAATCCACGCCTTAAAACGTGAACCATGTATTGCAGAAGATGGTCGCGCACAGTCTTATCCAGTAAAGTCATGTTAATTATCGGAATAAAGAGCGGGTGCAACTTGAACCTTTGAGATTCAATTGTCTGCACAAGAACCTTGTTCACCGCGCGCGCGACAAGGCTGCTGAAACCTCCTTAAGCATACTTGCATATAAATCAAACATCTATCAGTCTTTTCAATTCTTAATCTATTTGGACACAACTGGTTTCTACCTATTGCGGGGTGTAGCCTTCGCTGTTTGCCAACTAGCTTCTAACATGTTAAGCTGTAATACCATCCTAGTGACATCTAAACTTCACCAACATTAAGAGCAACGTTCACGTATAAGCCAGATCTAGTTAGACTGCTAAAAAAAGTTTATTAAATCAGTGTGTATATACTAAGTTTTCGATAAATGCATCAACCACAATGCAAGTATTTCAATAACAATTCTTCAACCTTCTCTGGTTCTTCAGTTAATCTCTTCTGCAGGTCCCCATCTCTATAAGATTCCAGCTTACTTATGATTCCATCTATGACTCTTTCAGGAAAAACGTTATCTGTCTCGTAAAAATTCCTGTCTTTCTTAAGAGTTTTTGCAGATTCATTACATGACAATGGAAGGGCTTTGAATTCTTTTTTTTCCATCACTTTTTTTTCAACGTTTAAATTTTCTGCAATTTCCGTAGCTTTCTTAGGATTTTTTAATCCGTATTCCACAGCTAACGCGATTCCAGCAAACAGCAGATAGGTATTTGCTAGCGGGTCTGGGGCTCTAAACTCTAAAGTTCGTATGCAACTACCCTTTTTTTCAAGATCCTCCCTGAAGCTCCACCACAAAGGTATACGGATTAAAGCTAAACGGTTTCTTGTTCCCCAGCAAATATTCATAGGTGATTCTTTACAGGAAATAAACCGCAAATAGGAAACCGGTGTAGTGTTTCCGAAAGCTGTCAGGCTGGAAGCGAACTTCAGTATTCCCCCGATCATTTGTTTTGCTTGGACTGTTAAGTTTCCCTTCGAGTCTGTGATTATGTTCTTACCTTTTTTTAATCCGCAGAGGTGGATGTGCATTCCGTTTCCAGCATGTTCTAATGATAGTTTAGGAGAAAAAGAGACGTAGACTCCGTGTTTTGCGCATATGTTTCTGATAATCCATTTTGCAATGGTCACAGTTTCCGCCATTTTGCTCAGATTTTGCGGTAGAAACTCGATTTCATGCTGTTCCATCACATAACCATTCTTGAAACAGAATCTTCCAACTTCTGCATGCCCATATTTTGTGGATGCACCGACTTCTGCAAGGGTGACTAAGACTTCATTCCTCAAATTCTCAAATTTAGCAAAGGGCGTAGACTCGTGATAATTTCTTTCCGTGACTTCTGGAAAAACGGTTTCATCCTGTCTAAAAATTATGTGGAATTCAAGTTCTGCCAAGGCTTTAAGAGTGACGCCGGTGGAAGAATGCAACTTTTCTTCTGCTCTTAGCAAAATGTTTTCCGGAGCAATATTCAATGGTTTTCCATTTTCATCTATGTATTTGCATAAAATGTTAAGTGTTGGTATTGAGCTGAATGGATTCATGAAGGCGGTTTCTGTTTTAGGCATTATGTAAATGTCACTTTTATTTGGATAAACGTAGGAGAATAAGCTTGAACCGTCAACTCTTTCGCCAAGTTCTAGAATTTCACAAAGTCTTTTTCTGTTCTCAACTGTAAAACTAAGCGTTCTAAGGCGACAGTCTTCAGGGATGTGACAGAAGTTAATGATTTTTATGTTTTTTTCCTCAACCAGTTCAGTAATGTCTTCTTTGGTGAAGCTGTGCATTCTCATCTGGAAACATCCTTCAAGATGATTAATTGAAGTAAGGTATTATTTCAGTATTCTCTTATTACACGCTTCTTGAAATGGTCCTTTCGATGAACAGCTTGCTCGCCTTAGTTTGTTTTGTTATCTGTTTCCATCATATTGCCGAGTTTGAAATAACCCCTATAATAATTGCAATGCATGTCCTAGTTGAGAAAGATTTGCTGAGTATTCATAAGATATGGGTGTCTGAAGTTGCCATCTGATTTTTTCGGAGACGAAGTTGAGATACTGGAACGAAAAATTGATGGAAGAATTATTAGAGTAAAATGGGATTGGGCGAACTTCAAAGACACTGAAGGCTTTCCGGTGGATGGTAGCCTTATAAATTGGGTTATCGGACAGGATCAAGCTTTAGATGAATGCTTCTTATGTTTGGATGAATTAGTGCACAAGCTGAAGCATCTTGAAAAAACAAAATGGTATGAGCATTGGAGTAGCCCAGATAAGCCTAAACCAGTAGTTAAGAACATGATAAGCCCAGGACCCTATCTTCTGTTGTTAGGCGATCCTGGAACAGGAAAGTCATTAATTGGAAGGGCTCTAGCTGAGAAGCTTACACAGATATACAAGGAACATGGAATAAAACTTTATGATTGTCTATGTTGGAAAAACCCTGCTTTACCAAGCCAACCCAAAATTTCGATTCACAAGTCTGGTGAAGGAAAGAAAATCCAGCAGAAGGAGCAATTAAACGATCTTAAGAGAAAATTTATTACGAGAGTGGGTTTCAAAGCATTACAGATATTTCTTATACTGGTAGGATTACTTCTAATTTCCTTAGGCTTTTATTTTATGTTTCAGGCTTGGCAAACGTGGAATGAGAACCAAATGTTTCTTGGAGAACCACTCCGAGAATATTATAATAATAATTTCGTAGATTACGTTATTGGAAAATTCGTTGGTTTGGTGCCTTTAACGTTCATTCCGGGCGGAAGTCTAATTTTCTTCGGCGTTTTCATGTGGTGGTTCTCAAAATTAGGCGGTTTAGGGAGCCTTAAGGGTATAGGAGGAGCGAAGCAGACAGACGTTCCGAAATTAATTGTGGATACCAGTTCTGGACATGCACCTTTTATTGATGCAACAGGGCATAGGAGTGCTCAGCTTTTCGGTTCAATAGCTTGGGACCCATATCAGACTGGCGGTTTAGGAACGCCTGAACATCAGAGGGTCACTGCTGGAGATGTGCATAGAGCATCTCTTGGCATATTATATATTGATGAGATAAAAAATCTCACTCCAGAAGAGAATGTAACGCTTCTGACAGTTCTTGAGGAAGGACAGCTACCAATAACTATGAGAGATAGATGGCATGGTGGAGGTACAGCCGCAATGGCTGTCTCCACAGAGCCTGTGCACACCATAACGTTTCTTGTTGGAGCTGGAAACTTCGACAGTATAAACAAGATTCACCCAGCGTTAATGGATCGGATTTATGGTTATGGTAAAGTTGTTAGGATGAATAATGATATGCCTAACACATTAGAGAATAGACGCAAATATGTTCAGTATATGGCGCAGGAAATTAACCGTTTTAATCTTATACCATTCAATAAAGAAGCATGTGAGGAAATTATTGAAGAGGGTAGACGAAGAAGCAATAAAAAGGATGCTCTCACAACGAGGTTCAGACCCTTGATCTCGATTATCAAGACTGGTGCAACCCTTGCAATGAATGAAGGGTGCAAGGTTGTTGAAAGAAGACATGTTCGAGAAGCCATCGAAAATCATTGTAAAACAATTCAAATGCAAATATTGGAACATGAAATAAGCGAGAGAGGAAAATTATTAGAAATTAAGCCTGAAGGAGTTAAACTTGGCCAAATACATGGCCTAGCTGTTGTTAAAGACCCGTACAGCGGAGAAATGACAGGCAGCGTCTTATGCGTAAAAGCCCACATGGCAAAGATAAGCGAACTTCCAAGAAGTTATTCGTTTAAAGGATATTACAATGTTACTGGAGTAGCACAAAGCCAGAGTTTCATTTCAGACAGCATAACAAAAGTTAGAAGCGTTATACTGCAAAAGTATGGAAGCGACATAGCACAGGACTACTTAACTCACATTGACTTCGCCCAATCTTACGGTGTGGATGGTCCATCGGCAGGTGTAACAATGGCAGTATCGCTTTGCTCACTTATTGAAGGAAAGCTGATAAGACAGGATGTGGCAGTTACTGGAGAAATAAACCTTGGTGTTGGAAATTCTATCCATGTAACGGCTGTAGGTGGAGTTTACGAGAAGATTAAGGCTGCTGAAGCATGGGGATTTAATAAAGTGGTTATCCCAAAAAAGAATTACGAGCATTCCATTGACATTAAAGATTATAAAATCGAGGTTGTACCAGCAGCTACTTTGGACGATTACTTGAGAGAATGTTTGGTTGAAAGACCAACGCTTAAAGTTCCAGTTCAAACTTATAAGCACAGGCAACACTAAGATTTTCTAGGTTAAGGAAAACGAGTGAAAATCCGTTTCTAAAACTCCCTTAGGGTGGGAGATTTCATTAATGGTTAGGGAAGTTGATAGGGCTGAAATTCACAGGTGGCGTAGAAGAGGTTTTTACAGTGAAACGGTTCTCGTGAAGCTTCTGGAAAAAAATGGATATAATGCGGTTCGGGTTCCAGTTAGCAACCCGAGTCTTAGTCCCTTGCCAGATGTTATAGCAAGGAAAGACCTGCATGTTTACGCTTTTGAGGTTAAGAATGCAAAGTATTACGCTTATTATCCAAGAAAGCAAGTTGAAAAACTCTTCAGATTCCTCGATGAGCTGATACCGATACCGAAACAGTACAAGCATGCGGTGCTTGCAGCACATTTGGGAAAAAAATGGCTTTTCAAGCAGTTGGACTGGAAAAAGTGGGAAAAAAATAAACTGCCTGAAAA
>DAOVFL010000105.1 GCA_030672945.1 Candidatus Bathyarchaeota archaeon
TTTTCATGTTAGAAATTGTGAAATTGTTGCAGATTCATTGAAAATTGTTAGACATGATGTTATTAGGGAGTGCGTTGAGGTTGGAAAAGCTGAGGGAATAAACTTTTCCAGGGATTTAGAGGAAGAAATTGACAAGGAAATATCTAAGTATACGAATTTTTCTTCCATGTGCCAAGATGTAATGAAGGGTAAAAAAACTGAAATTGATTTTCTGAATGGAAAAGTAGTTGGGTTGGGTGGAAAACATCACATTCCAGTACCAGTGAACGAAACGCTTACATGTTTAATTAAATTCATGGAGGATAAAAATGGAATTTCAACATGAGATCAGACGAAAAAAAGGTAAAGAGAAAATCATAGTACTAACCGCTTACGATTGTCAAATGGCAGAAGTACTTGACGAAACGGGCATCGATTTAATCCTTGTTGGAGACAGTCTTGGAATGGTTGTTCAGGGTCATAACGATACAAAAAGTGTTACCATGATGGATATGCTTTATCATGTAAAAGCTGTGGCAAAAGGAGCCAAAAATACTCCTATCATAGGAGACATGCCTATAAACAGTTGCAACACCGCGGAGAAGGGCTTAAGAAATGCAGAGCAATTTCTGAAGGCTGGAGCCGACGGAGTTAAGATTGAGGGAAACAGACCAAAAGTCATAAGCGCCTTAATAGAAGCGGAAATTCCAGTGATGGGTCATGTTGGAATGCTTCCTCAGATGGCTGAAACTTATCATGTGAAAG
The DNA here is from genome assembly GCA_030672945.1 of Candidatus Bathyarchaeota archaeon. Lineage (GTDB taxonomy): Archaea > Thermoproteota > Bathyarchaeia > Bathyarchaeales > Bathycorpusculaceae > SOJA01. The sequence continues at coordinate 745 of DAOVFL010000105.1, forward strand.
GGAAAAAACCTGAAGAAGCGGAAGAGATTTTTCGAGACGCGTTGGATCTGGACAGATTAGGCGTGTTTTCAATGGTGTTAGAGTGTATACCTGAAAACCTAGCTAGAAAAATAACCGATCATGTGAAGACTCCAACAATCGGTATAGGAGCTGGAAAATACTGTGATGGACAAGTCTTAGTAATAAATGACATGTTAGGTCTAAACTTGAAATTCAAACCAAAATACGTGAAAAGATACGCTGATCTGAACAAAGTAGTAAAGGATGCTGTAACCAGTTTTATGAAAGAGGTTTCTGTTGGCAAATACCCAGATGAGGAGCACACATACCATTAGGTTTAAGGAGAATGATAGCAATGGAAAGTGAAGGTCTATCTCAGAGTTTAGTTCTCAGGGAACTTAAGTCAAGACTCAGCGAGGACTTTACATACAGCTCAGGAAGAATCATCGGGTCTATGTGTACTTGTCCGCACCCTTTAGCTAGAAAACTGTACACTCGATTTCTTGACAGAAACCTAGGAGATTCGGGGCTTTTTCCAGCAATAGCCAAACTGGAGAAGGAAGCAATAAACATGCTTGGCGCATTGCTTTCAAATCAAAGGGCTTCAGGTCACATAGTCACTGGAGGAACAGAGGCTAACACTTTAGCTTTGTGGGCTGCTAAGAAACTGTCAAAAAAGGAGAAATGTGAAGTGATAGTACCGGCTTCAGCCCATTACTCTTTTGATAAAGCTGCAGACCTGTTAGGTTTGAAGGCTGTCAGGGTTGGGTTGAACAGTGGATTTCAAGTTGATGTGGAAGCCGTCAGGAAAGCAGTGAATTCAAGTACGATGGCAATTGTTGGTATAGCTGGAACAACTGGTTTAGGCGTCGTTGATCCCATATTAGAACTTTCTGAAATTGCCTTAGAAAAAGGCATATTCCTCCATGTGGATGCAGCCTTCGGAGGATTTGTCCTTCCATTTCTCAGGGAATTAGGATTTAACGTTCCAGACTTTGATTTTTCGTTGCCGGGAGTTTGCTCTATTACCGTTGATCCGCATAAGATGGGTTTGGCGCCTATTCCTGCTGGCGGAATATTGTTTCGGGATGAAAAGCTGAGGAAGGCGGTGGCTTGGAATGTTTCTTATCTCTGTGGAGGGGAAATTGAGCAAGCCACTTTTGCTGGAACACGTTCTGGGGCTTCAGTTATTGCCGTTTGGGCTCTGCTGAAGCATTTGGGAAAGGAAGGGTACAAAAGAGTTGTTGGGCACTGTATGCGTTTAACATGGAAACTTGCAGAGGAAATCCAGATGATTAACGGTTTAAGCATTGTGAGGGAGCCTATTATGAATATTGTAGGAATAAAATCCGAAGTGTTCGATATTCACCGAGTAGCCCAAGAGTTAAGAGCTAGAAAGTGGGCAGTTTCCCTCTTTCCAAACCATATTCGGATAGTTGTTATGCCTCATGTTAAAGAACGGCACATTGAAGAATTCATAGAGGATTTAAAGGATATCATTGATAAATTTGGAGGTTGAAAATGGGTTGTCGATTCATCCGTCTAAAGATATTATTAGTACGAAAGGAGAACAGTTGAAGGGTAAACGCATAGTTTTATGTATAACTGGCAGCGTGGCAGCTGTTCAGAGCTCAGAAATCGCTAGAATGCTGATGCGGTATGGAGCAGAAGTTTTTTCAGTAATGTCGCCGATGGCGCAGAGAATTGTTCATCCATACCTTATGGAATGGGCGACTGGGAATACAGTGGTGACAGAGTTAACAGGGAAAATTGAACATGTGGCTTTGGTTGGAGAACACGATGAGAAAGCTGATTTAGTGCTTGTAGCTCCAGCTACAGCGAACACAATAAGCAAAATTGCCTGTGGAATAGATGATACAACAGTGACTTCTGTTGTTTCTACAGCTTTTGGGTCAAATACACCTATAATTATTGTTCCAGCTATGCACCAATCAATGTATAACCATCCAATATTGACTGAGAATGTTAAGAAGCTAGAAGCGTTGGGAGTTGAGTTTGTTGGCCCAAGAATTGAGGAAGGAAAAGCAAAAATTGCTGAAACAGAGCTGATTTTCGATGCGGTGATACGCAAACTTGCGGTTAAACAGGACTTCTCCGGGTTAAGGATGTTGGTTACTGCTGGACCAACCGTCGAGCATATAGATCCCATCCGCGTTATCACAAATAGAAGTTCTGGAAGAATGGGCGTTGCAATCGCAGAGGAAGCTCTAAACCGCGGAGCAGAAGTAACACTTGTCTATGGATTGGGAAAAGTGGCTTCTCCATCAAGAGCCTGTATAATCTCAGTTGAAACAACGGAGCAAATGTTTGAAGCAGTTGTTTCTGAATTAGAATCTAAGAAATATGACGTGGTGATAGCTGTAGCTGCAGCCGCTGATTGGACTGTGGAAAAACCGTATTCACGTAAGGTTTCAACGCACAAGCTTGATTCGCTTAATTTGAAGCTGAAACCTACTGAGAAAATTATTAATCGTGTGAAGAAGGTTAACCCTGAAACTTTTCTTGTGGCGTTTCGTGCAGAATATAAGTTGCCTAAGAAGAAATTGATTGAAAGTGCATATCAGAGACTGTTACAAGCCAATGCTGACCTGATAGTCGTAAATGACGTAAGTAAGAAAGGCTCGGGATTTGGAACAGAAACAAACGAAGTTTTCATTATTGATGGAAACAAAAAGGTTATTCATGTTTCTTTAGCTCCTAAAAAGGTGGTTGCAAACAAGATTCTTGATGTTGTAAATGAAAAAGTCAAACCAAAATAGTCTTATAGACAGCTACAACGCGATAAACGTGAGGGTTAATGCGAAAGAAGTTTAAAACTGTGGCAGTTGGTGGTACTTTCGACGAGTTTCATAAGGGTCATAGAGTCTTGCTTATGAAAAGCTTCGAAGTGGGCGAGCA
>DAOVFL010000082.1 GCA_030672945.1 Candidatus Bathyarchaeota archaeon
TAGAAGAAGCAATGTTACTGGAGAATGCTATTCAAGGAGGAAACCCATCTCCTCTAGCAAGTCAAGGCTTCGATGTAGCTATTTCAGGGCAATTCAATCTTTTGAAAAGTGAAAACCTTAAGGATCTGATACAAAACTTCAATCAGCAACTTCCAAAGTTGAACGCCAAGATAAATGAGAATAAAAAGGGAATGGAAAACCTAGAAGAGGATGTTGAAAAGGTTAGCAGTCACGTTATAGATAACAGAATCAAGTTGGCACTACTTCAGTATCGTGAAGAAAACATAAAAATTAGACTGGAAAAGCTGCAGAAAGAACTAAGGGACATAAGAACCTACTTGGATGAAGCACTTAAAAAAGCGAAACAAACCGGGTCAAGAATCGCAGTAATAAAAAGTGTCAGTGAAATTCTTGATCAGATCAGGGTTACTGATGGGCATCTAGCCGCACTTTTGGATGTTTCTGAAGATATAGAACGCATGTATGAATCCTATTCAAAGCTTTATTCAGAGCTGAAGGAAAAGGCAAGACTGGTTGCTGAAAACCGTGAAAAAGCACTAGAAGAAATTAAGATAAGAATGCAGTCTTGGCGAACAGTAGTTCAAAGTCTTCTAGATCGCGTGAACTTTCAATATCAAAAGATCCTCACACAAGCGCAAGCCATTGGAGAAGTTAGACTCGCCAATGAACACGACATGGAGGAGGCTGGGTTGGGAATCCTTGTAGGCTTCAAAGGCAGCAAACCAGTTCCACTTGATGCTTACACACAAAGTGGTGGAGAAAGAACAACAGCAACCATAAGCTTTCTATTGGCTCTACAGAAACATGTCCGTTCACCCTTCCGTGCTGTTGATGAATACGATGTCCACATGGACCCGAAAAACCGTGAAATAATCGCAAACATGCTCATTTCAACAGTTAAAGACTCAAACACTCAATATATCGTTCTTACACCAAGCCAGATAACATTCACAAAAGAAGAAGTAAGCATAATTACAGTGCAGAACATCGAAGGAAAATCAATAATCAGAGGAGTTGCCTAGTGCAGTCGAATAGAACGAGGAAAAAGCTTGGAAGAGAAGAACTTCAAAGAATAATCGAGACTTGCAAGTCTGTGGAGGAACGTTCCTTGGACCCATTTCTCATAGAGGTTGACGAAGCTATAAACGTGATTAGGGAGTACTTCCCAGAATGGGAGCTGCCTGACGATTTATGCTTAGATGCTGAAACAATCCATCATCTCGCCTCAGCCATAAAACTGCAAAATGAATGGGTCAAACATCGTTCAACATCACTCTATACAGACCCGTTTCTTCTAGAAGAGAAACTTAAACGCATAGGTAAAGAGAGCGTTGTTAAGATTTTCCTGAAGGCTTGGCATCCAATAGTTGAATTGGAACAGATTTCTCTTCACAGCCTAGCAGAGGCGATTAAGTACTGGAAAAGTTTGCTACCGTTAAATGAGCGATGGAAAGAGTCTTTCCCTGAACAGATTGAAACTGGTCTTTTAACAAGAGACGAATTGATAAGGCAGAGGATCTTGGGAGACAAAGTATTTTCAGAAGAACTTGAGAATTATTGGGAGAAATTGAAGAGAGAGGTCGAAAAGAGAGGGGAAGACGGCAGAATTCGATACTGGGATTTTATTGGTGCAGAAACCTATGAAGAAACTGTGCAAAAAGCTTTCATGACAAGTTTCTTGGTCACCTACGGTTATGCAACATTAGAAATGTATCCATTAGAGGAAGAAATTTTCCTCAAGCCATATAAAAAACCATTAACCAAAATAGGAGAAAAGCAGCTAGTTTCGATACCTATAGCCATCATGGTGAAAGACTGGATGAAATGGAAGAAAGGCGAGCTACAGTGAGTAGACGAAAAGCATATTACACGAATAAAATCAAGAGGGCGGTCCATCTACTCTTCTATCGAAGACACAGAAAACCAGGGGTAAAAGGATGGGAACTCAGAAAAGCACTAGGCTCAGACTACCCAAAAGTCTTAAGAATTTTAGACAAACATCTAAGAGCTCTTGATCTACAAGTTAAAACTGTTTTTGAGGGAGAGAAACCAACTGGAAAACCCAGTTTAGACCAGTTAAACAAAGCTAGGTTCTGCGTAACGCTAAGAGGGGAACTGACACCCAAAGAAGCCAAGATGATAGGTTGGCGAATCGACGACCTCGCAGGACTAGCAATCGCAATTTCTCACATCATGTCAAAAAAGGGAAAAGCATCGCGAAAGGAAGTTGAAGAACTGCTACGAGATAAGCTTCCAAGATGGAAGGTTGGAATAAATGTTGATAGGTACATTCGTTACGGATATCTAGCGCAGGATGAACATGAACAATTATATTTGGACTGGAGAACAAACACGGAAGTTGATCAAAAAGCACTCATAAATCTTGTTCTAAGCACTGAAGCTTAAGTCTATTTTCTTATCTTGTGGTAAATGAACGCTATGATGTCAAATAAAATTATTACAACGAGAACAATAAGTGGACTGCTTAGAAATTTGTCAGCTAAAGACTCTTCCTCAGCCGTAACGGAGTTGATTAACGTGAACAAGAAGAGCAACGAATTTAAAATTAACACTTTTTGTTTTTTCATGCTTCAGCTCCATTCAAACCTATTGTGCTTACGTTTTCGTTTTAAGGTTTTCTTTTATTGTTAAATCTTACATGATCTTAGTTCAGTTAGAAGAAGAGGTTCCTACAATGATTCATATATCTCAAGAATACTTGTGACAACCCCCAAGCGTCGCGCACGCGCTCCATACTTATGTGTTTAGATATGTGGAAAGGAGTCAGAAAGGACTATTGATAGAACTGTAAGAATATCAGAAGATCCTAACCGTACTTATAAGTAAGGGCGCAGAGAAGCATTCCCTAATCCATGGTCATTGTGTACGCGTTCGCTATGGCATAAACAGTTAGAAAGCATGTTATTTAGTATGTCGAGTATAGGTTAATCTTCACCTGTGAATCTGACTTTAAGTAATCGAAACGTTCTGTATCTGGAAGTATCTTTTGGCTAAAAAGCGGAGGCGTTCGGCATTCCTTCCGTTTTTTCCTATGGCGACTCCCTTGTCTCTTGGATTTACTGCTACAACAGCTATCGTTTTCCCGTTGGATCTTTCTGTTATGCGAACTTCCTTTACCATCGCTGGTTTTAAAGCATTTTTAATAAATTGTGCAGGTTCTTCTGAATACTCGATTATTTCATATTTTTTGCCCGTCATTCTTTCTAAGGTGTGGATGTTTCTTCCACCTTTTCCGATAGCCATCCCTATTTCACCTTCCTTAACCACGAAAATTGCACGGTTTTGCGCCTCGTCAACTATGCAGTCCTTAACATTTGCGCCAGTTATGCTCTCAAACAATGATATGTACCGCATTTCTTTACTTGTAAACATTATTCCGCTTGTCATTCAGTTCCTCCATAGGGCTCCTCTGACTCTGTCTTTTCTATTAACTTAAGTATTTCTGAATCACCGGGTTCTTTTATACTTAACGCTGAAATAATAAATGGTTTGCCGCATATAGCTGCTAAGTCTATAGATGATCCCTTATAAACTATTGGTGGAATGTCTGAGAGCTTGCAATAGTATTCTATGTCTTCACGCACGTTTTTAGGGCAGTTAGCCGCTAAAATTATCAGTTTGGCTTTTCCCATTTTTGCGCTCTTTATGGTAGAGTTCGCGCCGAAAGACACCTTACCTGTTTTTACAACCGTTCTGATTGCCTTATCTATATCGATCACTTATTTTCCCCCTTAAACTTGGATGTTGACACGTATAGTTCAACTAGTCCCGTGCCAATTGGTATGGCTTGTCCGACTATTACATTTTCGGTTACGCCATCCAATGGGTCACTTTCGCCGCTCACGGAAGCATTTACAATGTTCGGAACTGTTATCTCGAAGGCGGCTCTGGCTAAGACACTTGATTTCTTGCCACTTATTCCATGTCTACCTATCTGCTGCACCTCACCCGTTGCAGTCATTATATCCGCAACAAGCATTACATGACGGACATCAACATCTAGACCTTGTTCCTCCAAAACATTTTGAGCCTCATATATCAAAGCGTTCCTAGCTGCTTCTATTCCTAAAGACTTAGCTATTTCATGAACATTATTAGTTGTCGTTCGTGGAGCTTCTACTGCAGGAATTTCTAAAACCTTTGGGAGGTTTGATCCGTCTGTTCTTATCACCCATTCTCCCTTTTCTTCTAACACTAACACACGTTTCGTTTTAGGTACACCTTTAATGTGGAATGAGGAAACCTTTGGAAGTAACTTCTGTAGTTTCTCAGGTTTTTCCGGTTTAATATGCACTCGGTTACGTTCTACTTTTACTTCGCAATTTGGCACTTGTAAAAGATCCTTCAACTCTTCAAGTGTTACTCTTCTATTTTCCATCATTGTCTTGTTGAGTTCCACAACTATTTCTTCTCGTATAATATCCTTGTAGATCGCTTGTGCCAAATCTCCCAGTGTAGTGTGTATTATGTTGCGAGCGATTTCTGTTGCAGCTTTCTTGTTTCTTCTATACTTTTTAGTTAGGTATGCCGCCATGATTGGGGTAGATGGTATTCTTCTCGCATCAACAATTTCTATCAGTCTTGGTAGTCCTAAGGTCACGTTTTGCTCTCGAACTCCTGCATAGTGAAATGTTCTAAGGGTCATCTGAGTTCCTGGTTCACCTATTGACTGTGCTGCACCTATACCCACTGCTTCACCTGGCTCCATTAACGCACGTTTATAATGTTCAACTGTTAATTTTATTGTTCTTT
>DAOVFL010000023.1 GCA_030672945.1 Candidatus Bathyarchaeota archaeon
TTTAGGCGAAGCACCAGAACGCTATACAAAAACTACACCTCAACATGTTAAAGCCGCTAGAATCCTCCAAAAAAGAGGAATGGAGATAAAAGCTGGTGACTTGATAAGCTTTGTCAAAGTTGTCAAAGAACCTCACGTGAAACCCGTTGAGTTAGCAACGAAAAACGAAATCGACGTTGATAAGTACATTGCTCACTTACATTCAACATTCGACCAAGTACTAGACGCATTGGACTTGGACTTCGACGAAATAATAGGATTGACAAAACTGGAAAGATTCATGTAGAATGCTACTTTCTTCCGTAACTACTTTTAGTCCACGAGATTTTAAAGGTTCCAGAATGCTTGGCTTACTGAGCATTGAAAGCAGTGAGTACCCAATTATTGCTATTGCGATCAAGCTGCTAATTGTTATGCTAGCAATCATGGCAGCCCACGCTGGCAACGTAGTGAGAATTTCTGGTGGTGGAAAGAATATCCAGAGATAACCTCCCACGATAAAGCCGATAGGCAAGGCCCCAGTGGCACATGCAATGAAACTATGTTTCCTTAATAGAAGAATCGTGACTGCTGCAATCAAATTAGCAATTGGTCCAAACATCACATCCTGAACACCAATGAAATAGTAAGCGTTGGTCAAAAAACATCCAATAGTTACCCCACCAACAACAGGCCAGCCTAACAAGGCAGCTAGGGCAATCAAGCAGTCGGCAATGCGTAACTGGACAGGCCCATAAATTGTAGGATTACCAATGGAAACCATCTGAATGACATTAATTATTACGTATAAAGCCGCAAAAACTGCTGTTAAAGCCAGGTCTCTACTGTCAAATTTCAATTTTTCACCTCCTACACCGGGGTTTATATGGCGGAACGGGTGGAGGGCCACTCACCCGCCAACAAAAAATATCACGTGGGTTTCATATTATAAATGTTGCTATGTAAACATTATCTTTCGCGTTTGGCAATCCCTCAGCTCTTCTTCAACAGCTTCTTAACCCTTGTCGCACCATCTCCTTGTACCACATTAACATCTCTATGATCATTTCAGTCCCCTCCGTTATTACTTCCTCGATATCCCTGCTTGACAACCAACTAATTCATTCTACAACAGACATTTCTGTTATCATTTGCCCAACCCTTGATTCTACATTGAAATCTTCGGTAACCATCCCTCACCTTTGAGAGTACAATAACTTATGCAGAGACACCTTCAAAATAGTCGACAACAGGTTCTGGCTACAAACGTATCTTGATAGACCTTCCGTAAAACGTATGGCAACTTTATCTTAAGATAACCCTCCAACATGTAATTTCCTCATCCTTACTAGTCAAATTGCAGTACCTGAAACCTAAAAGTCTATAACACTGTTTAGTTGCTCGGAATAAACTGAAACCCACAACAGCTATCTGGCTTCTACACTCTTTCTCTTAAGCTTACCTTTACATTGATATCAAGGTCCTAGTGCCGTCTTTAATACCGAGCCTGACTCTTGATATATTATTCATGAATACCGTAACCGAAACTCTGGAATATTCAAAATTTGCGTAAATAATCAATTCTCACATTAACTAGTCTCGCATGAAAACTTGCTCTAGAGTAACCTTAATGTTATTGGATCTTGCCTTTTAACCAACTTTCACCTCTTGTGTACGTAACAAAACAACATTCTCGAGCAGATTTCTCCGGAATTTCATGGTGACAAAAATTGGACGAATAGGGCAATAAGGGTTGAAGCAGCAATTAGAATAGAAATTAATACTACAATTTGACGTTCACTTAAGGGACGATTGTAAGTTATAAGTGTAACTAAGCTTTTTCTATGATCCGAAATCAGTCTTTTATCTTCAGAGAAGGAAAGACTTGCTCTAGTTCTAAAAAGGAAAATATTCAACAGGATTAATGATGAGTTAAGTATGTAGGGTAAGATAGAAAGTGCAAGCGTCTGCTCAATATTCGCGATTAGAGCATAAGAAGCAATGGTGATCCCGATGGCAAAAGAGCCTGTATTTCCAACAAAAATTTTACCGCGAAAATTGAAAAAGGCCAAGATGATATAAACAAGAAGAGGAAGATAAAGAAAAAGTTGAAGTTCAGACTTTGATCCCAAAAGTAGACCAAACAACAGTATGGAGGGACATATAGTTTCAAGTCCATTCAATCCGCCCAACTGATTCACAGTGTTCGTCGTTACTGTTACAATCAATGGAATGACAACAAAATAGAAAAATGCTTCACCGAGCATCCCGTACTCAGTGAAGTTTATTTTCCCCCAGAAGTAGGTTGCCATCACAGGTGTCCCTTGTCTTAAAACAACCAAAGGCAACGCAGCAAGAATAGGAAGAAACGCTTTATAACGCCACCGCAAATCCATCCAGTCATCAAGCAAACCCATGAACCCGCCAAACAATATGCATACAGCTAAGGTTAAAGCTGGTGAAACATTATTAGAACCAGCAATTTCTACCGGTTTAAACCAATGTAACAAGAACAGATAAGTTACGCTAGCCAGAACATAGATTACACCTAAACCATTTGCAACTAAAGGTCTATTTGGTTTATGATAGTCCGGAACTTTCGGGAACAAACTTCTCTCCCTCATCAACTTGAGAAATCATTATGATATTTTTGCCAGTCAATCTCGTAGAGACATATAAGAGGGACAATGCCATAGTAGCCTTCACCTGCATCACTTGGAGATAAGCTCAATCCAGCAAAATAGGCTTGCTTAAGGTATTCAGGCGCCGTATACGTGTCGGGGTCTTGACCGCCTCTCCATTTCTCTAACCATTGATGTTTTCCGTAGCTCATCAAAGTATAGATTGTTGAGTTCTTTCCAACATCATTCCAAATCCATTTGTTATCAGTGAAGTTCCCGAATTTTTCTTCATCAACCCAAGCAGATTGCTCATCAAGGAAATCACCACGAGGGGGTACAAATCGATCACGTGCTTTTCCTGAAATTCTCGCCATCCACATCCATTTTCCTTCGTCACCATAACCGAGCCAATTTCCATTTGTGTCAAGGGTTGTGAATACTAGAATGTACTTTGTATCATAAAGTTCCAGCATTTTTAACGCATTCGTTTCATTAGCCATAAAAATAAAACCAATGTTTTCTATCTGAGTCCCGTTTATTGTAGCATTATCAGCAAGCGATGTTACATTACCCATCATTGTTAACCAGTACCCGTAGTCCCACCAACTACATACAACATCAGTTGCCTCAAGATTACTCCTCATCCAATTCAACATCTCTAACCATTCATACACAGGTTTGTTAGGCGCAATAGGAAGACTACTAGCAGTAATAGTGACCGGAGACCAAGCTTGCCTATACACTCTAGGCATTGGAAAAGCGAAATTCGTCATCAAAACAAGGAAAATTAGAAAAACAGCAGCACCGCTAAATTCTTTCCCAACATGTTGTAAACCATACTTCTTCTTAACACTTATTTTCGGTGGTTCCCTTAACAGCGTGTTGAAGGGTTTCAGCACTCTTGTTATTCCTAAAGACGCCAAAATACTGAATGCAGGAGCCATGAGCACTAGCAATCGCACCATTGAACAAGCAAAGTAGAGAGATGTTAAACCAAGAATCAATAGAAACAGATTCTTAGTATTAAGGTTTCTTAAAATAAAGAATAAGCTGACTAAGAAGAATATTATCACTACACCGAACTCATAGTATATAGAACCCCAAGCTGAGATTCTATGCTCAGCCACAGATTCTACAAGCGGCGAACCTGCACGTGCCGTCGGATCTAGAACGGTAATGAATTTTCCAGCCACGCCCCTCACATAACCCAACTGCCAAAGCAATACAAAACTTCCAACCAACAGGGCTAAAACAACCACAACAAACACGACCTTCCATTTTGCTGAGGTAAAAGCACGAAATGCCTCACAGGTACAAAGTAAAGCAAACATTCCTGCAACTGGAAGAACAATAAAGGTTGTCAGATATCTCGTGGAAAGAGAAGGAACGTTTATAGCTATGAACAATCCTAACCCAAAAGTTAAGCAATAGGATAACAAGAGGCGTTGTGTATATCTTTTAAGCAATATTAAGCTGAAGACGAAAAGCACTGTCACACCGATGATGTAGTACGCCGCACCCCACCCTGCACAGAAGTATCCTAATGCTGCTCCAGAAGCCAGCGCATATTTCACAGTTGAAACTGTTGACCTTTCTTCTTCAATTGCCCTAAGAAACAGAAAAGCGAACAATATCAGAGCAAATATTCCAATCGTTTCATCATCAAAGAAACCTAAGGAGGTTCGCTGAATAAATGATGGAGCTAAAGCCAAGAAAAGAGCTGCAAATAAACCCATAGACTTCCCTCCAATGTCTTTACCTAAGAAATAGATAATTAAGCAAGACAGCATACCCATTATAGCTGGAAAAAGTGCGCAGAAACTCATCAAGGGCACGGTTACTCCTAATGCTGATATTATAATGTAGATAAAAGCTGTGGTCATAGGTAAAGCAGGAAGCGATCTACCCATGTTTATTCCATTTGGATACCAACGGTCAGTTGGCTGCCATTGGATTGGCCAGTAGGGCGAAATTAAACCGTTTTCCACCATATATTCTGTGAGGCTATATTGATAGTACGGGTCGAATTCAGATAGGTGCATTGTACCCATTCCTGTTTCCCATCGCATTGGGAATAGCCGAATTGTGAATGCTATAAAAAGTATAAGCAGGAACGCGGAAAACGTGATCATAGTGTCATGGCTTGTTTTAATTCGCAGTTTCCCTAAACTTTTTAGACCAGTAACGATACGTTCTTTCGATAGACCGTGCTTAATCCTCACGTTGAATTCATCCCTCTTACACAGATTACCGAGGTATTTTATTTCCCTTGTGGTCAATCAAAGGCTTTTTCCTACAGCCTCTTAATTTGGAAGTGCTCATTATAAAACTTGGTTATATACCTATCATTAAAGGGTTACTGATTGGAAGCTCTCTACCTGAGTATTTTTTCAAATTACGAATAGAAAAGAAATTAGTGTATTCTCAAATACTAAGGTGAACAGTGGTGAACTAGCTTTTTTCAATTACAATTCAGAATCTTACCATGTTTAATTTTGGAGTTTCCATCATTTGAATGCACGTGGAATTTCTTGCAGTATAAACTCCAAAATTCTAACTGACCAGGTTCATGTTACCAATGAGGAAACGAGCTAGGTTCAACAATTTAGGAATTCGAAACATTCAATCAATGCAAGCATGTTCTTCCAGAACGGGTTTTCCCACACAAGCTAGAATGACATCAACAAGCTTACTCTTTGGCTTCAATCAAATCAATATGCGTAGGGTATAAAAGTAATTATGTAATCTTTTACACCTAAACTTCTAAAGTGATACTTGTATACAGGAGAAAATTCAGCGTTGATTAGATTCAGAATCGATGTTGACTACGCATATCCATCAAGAACTAGAGGCTTTATCCATACAGCTTTAAACATAAGAATCAGCAAGAACTACTTAAAAAACGCAAAAATTATTGCAAAAATGATTAATGAATCATCGAAGGAGCTGAAAGCCTACTGGTTCTTTACTTTAAAAACAATTCCAGACAATGAAATTCTGAAACTACTGGATAATAATAGACATGAAATAGCACTTCACATCGTTAAAAATCCATACCGCGAATGGAAACAATTAGAAAGTGCCACAGGACAAAAAATAAAGTATTATAACATTCATGGAACAGCCAGATTGATAGCGCGAATCATGTGGAAACGATGGAAAATAAACAGGCCGAAAATCCCCTTGAAGTATCCATTAGAATCATTCTATCAATTTCCTGCAAAAGGGTTGGACAGAATATGCTATCGCTACACCGCTAAACAAGCTGGAAAAATAGCAGAGGAACACATCGAAAAGGGTTACGTTTTACATATCCATCCAGTCTGGCTTTTCCAACGAGGAAAAATGAATCAAAGAGGCCCATTCTACATTACGCTAAGAAGGATTCTAGATGTGGACAAGGAGTTTGAAACAATCGTATTTTACAGAAAAATCTTCTTCACAGCCGCCAGGGACACGGAAGAATATAGAAAAAATTTAGTTCCCACCGAGGAATTCACAAATAAACTCAGAGAAAGAGGAGCAGACATATTCACATTTATAGAGAGAGAGTGGTGCTTCAAGATTCAAAACCCTTCAAGTGATTGGGTTAGAACAAGGGACAACGTAGCGCTTCTACGTGTAACATATTTTGAGGATTGGTGGCAAGCTGTAGGAAAGAAAACAAGAAACATGGTGCGAAAAACAGAGAAAGAGGGTGTAACAACAAAAATTGCGGAACCATCAGAAAGACTTGCAAAAGGCATATGGAGAATATATAACGAGACACCGATACGGCAAGGAAGAGGTTTTCCGCATTACGGAATAACACTTGAAAAAACAAGAAAAGGAGTTATTGCATCAAAAAATTGCATCCATATTGGAGCATATTTCCGAGAAGAGCTTGTTGGATTCATACGATTGATATATGGTGACGACATAGCAATCATGTCTCAGATACTTTCCTTACAGAAATACTGGGACAAAGCTGTGAACAACGCGTTGATAGCTAAAACTGTGGAAGTTTGTGCCGAAAAAGGTTTTCCATGGCTTATGTATGGCAGAATGGGAAATCATCCAAGCCTTGACAGATTCAAAATGCACAATGGCTTCATGGAATTTCCCATAGTCCGTTACTACATTCCATTGACGAGAAAGGGCAAACTAGCCACAAAGCTCAAACTTCACAGAGAAATAAAAGATATCGTGCCGATTTCAATAAAGTATCATGTAATACCATCCTACAACTGGTTAAGCCGGACAAAAACATTGCTGAAGCTTCACTTAAGAAAATCTTTTTAACAAAAAGTTTAACTCAAAATCAGTAGTTTGTTATGATTTCCAAGCGAAGCTGTACTAGATGACTCCAGAACATTTTTCTACTCAAGATGTGAATTGTTTTCTTAAAATGCAAATGGTTACAACTAAGTTTTTAACGGAGAACTTTCGACGTCCACTCATTGATTTTTCCGTTTGTAACCGTATTCCTCAGCGTTGTAAAATGGTAATGACACAATTTTCCCCTTTACCAGTCTGTTGCGTATTTTAATGTTGATCAAGTTTCCCTTCTGAGCTAAAAATGACGTGATATAAGCCATTCCTATGCCACATTTAAGCAATGGTGAAAATGTTCCACTTGTCATATACCCGATTTTCTCATTTTTATCATCGAAAATCTCGAAGTTTGACCGAGGTATACCCCTCTCCAACATCCTTATTCCAACACGTTTACGTTTAACTCCTTCCCTTTTCTGTTTCAACAATACATCTTTACCAATGAAGTTTTCTTTTTGGAATTTCACAACGAAACCCAACCTTGCTTCCAAAGGAGTTGTGGTTTCATCAATGTCTTTTCCATAAAGGCACATTCCAGCTTCAAGCCTTAGAGTGTCTCTTGCTCCTAGACCGCAAGGTTCAACTTCAAAGGATTCACCCGCTTCGAGGATAGCATTCCATAATTTTACCGCTTTGTAAGGTGCAGATAATGAGGCGTTCCACACGAATACTTCAAAACCATCCTCGCCAGTGTAGCCAGTTCTGGAAACAAAAACTTCCATATCCGTCATCCGAGAATGACCACATTCAAACCTCTCTATTTTTCCCAAGTCTGATGTAGATATTTTTTGCAGTGTTTTTTCGGCGTTTGGACCTTGAACCGCGAACATTCCTACATTGTCTGAAATATCTTCGATTTTTACTTCGAACCCTTCTGTGTTGTTAATTAGCCAATTATAATCTTTTTCTCTGTTGCCCGCGTTGAAGACAATCAGGAATTTATCTGTCTCTAATCGATATACAACGAAGTCATCTATTATACCGCCATTTACGTTGCACATAACTGAATATTGAGCACTGTTAGGTAGTAACATGGAAACATTGTTTGTTATAACGTGATTTAGGAAGCGTTCAGAGTCAACACCCACGATCAAGACACGGCCCATATGAGATATGTCGAAGATACCAACGCTGTTTCGCACAGCTAAATGTTCAGGGATTACACCCTTATACCATAGAGGCATCTCGAAGCCAGCAAAGAGAGTTAATTTAGCTGTTTTCTTGTGAACATCATAAAGTTGGGTTCTGCATGCTTTTTCTGTCAATTTCTCCCCTCAAATTACTTTGCGGGTTTCACTTCAACATCTAACGGTATGAGAGCAAGTTTTTTACCACAACTGGGACATTGACCATTGTATTTATGAAGAATCTCATCTGGAGGTTTAAGATCAGAACCCTCATACAATGTGTAGCCGCAATGTTGACATACTACATGTTGAGGCAAAGCTTTATACTCCTTTAATATCGAATGAGATAAAGGAGTATGGGATATTTATTGGTTGCTAACCTTAGGGTTTCACGTCTTACTCTACACGGAAAGTTTTGATCGCACCTATAAATGTTTAATTCTAAGAAGTTAATTTCTGGTATGCCTACAGGACATGTGAAAAGATGGGTAAGTATACACTGATTATTACAGAAAAACCGAATGCTGCGCAGAGAATAGCTTCAGCTCTTAACGAGAAAGGGAAAGTGAAAAAAATGGAAGATAATGGAGTGCCTTATTATGTGGCAAAAAGAGATAAAGAAATTGTTGTTGTTCCAGCTTTAGGTCATTTATACACGGTTGCTGAAGAACGAAAGGGAAGAAATTATTATCCAGTTTTTAATTTCAGATGGGTACCAAGATACGCTGCTGAAAGAGGAGTAAAACAAATCCGCACATGGATTGCAACTATCTCAAAGCTTGCAAGTGAAGCCGACATGTTCATTGACGCATGCGATTATGACATCGAAGGAAGTGTAATTGGGTATTGCACACTGAAATATGCATGCGGTGACAAAGAAAACAGCGCAAAACGCATGAGGTACTCCACCCTTACAAAAGAGGAACTGGAGAAATCATACTCCGAACTGCTACCACACTTGGATTTTACACTCATAAAGGCTGGAAGCACGAGACATGAGGTTGATTGGCTTTACGGTGTGAATCTTTCACGAGCTTTAACCATATCAGCCAGGAATTGGAGTGGAAAATATGCAACGCTAAGTACGGGAAGAGTGCAAGGTCCAGCTTTGAGGTTTATCGTTACTAGGGAAAAAGAAGTCAGAAGCTTTGTACCCGCGCCTTACTGGGAAATAAAAGCGGAAGTTGAAGTTCAAGGGTCAGTTTTCAAAGCGGAATACGAGAAGGCGCAAATCGAAATGAAAAGCGAAGCAGACACTGTTTTAAACATATGTAAAAAAAAGGATGGAGTGGTGGATAAAGTTGATATTAGAAGATTCCAGCAAGAAACACCTTTTCCTTTTGATTTAGGTGCTTTACAACGTGAGTCCTATGGCTTATTTGGTTTTACACCAAGGCGCACATCGTACATCGCTCAGAGTCTCTATCTAGAAGCTTTAATATCCTATCCGAGAACAAGCAGTCAAGAGCTCCCACCAGAAATAAACTATAAGGCAATTTTGAAGAAACTAAGTAGAGTTTACAAATACAAGAAACTCATAAAGAGGCTTCTCGCAAAACCTGAATTGAAGCCTAGAGAAGGAAAGAAGAAAGATCCAGCGCATCCTGCTATCTACCCAACTGGAAAGATGCCTGAAAAAAATTTAGATGCTTCAGAAAGGAAAGTTCTTGATCTCATTATAAAAAGATTCATGGCTGTTTTCAGTGAACCAGCAATAAAACAAAGCATGAAAGTTCATATCAACGTTAATGGACATTACTTCTACTTGAGAGGAAGACAAACCCTGAAGGAAGGATGGTTACGCTACTATAGACCTTACATGAAGTCAGAAGAAATTTCTTTACCTCCAATAGAAGAAGGACAAACAATTAGAGTTAAGAAAGTGATTTTAGAAGATAAATTCACTAAACAAACCTCACGGTATAATCCTGGCAGTCTCCTCAAGAAAATGGAAGATACCGGAATCGGAACGAAAGCGACAAGGGCAAACATTATACAGACTCTCTACGATAGAAAGTACGTCCGAGAAGAGAGAATGATCGTAACGGATCT
>DAOVFL010000078.1 GCA_030672945.1 Candidatus Bathyarchaeota archaeon
CTCAAAGAGAGAAGAGACTATACTTGGAAAAGGCTGAATGAGATGGAAGGGATAAGCTGTGCAAAACCGGAAGCAGCATTCTATGTCTTCCCAAAAATCCATGAAGTTGGATCAAAATGGAGGACTGACCGTGAATTTGTGTTGGAGCTTCTGAAAGAAACGGGTGTGCTTTTCGTTCATGGGTCTGGTTTTGATCCGGTCTACGGTTCAGGACATTTCAGAGGGGTCTTTCTTCCACCACTTGAAACGCTTGAACAAGCCTTGGATAAAGTTGAGCGATTCATGGAAAAGAATGGATAAATAAAGAGTGAAGCTTCGTTATTGCCCGTTCGTTTTGATTCACTGGTAAATAGGTGTTCCTTCTCTCGGATCGCGTACAGTTCCTTCATACTCTTTCATTAGACGTTGTGTTATTGGTCCAGGTTTGCCGTTGCTTATTACCCGTTTATTTACTTCTACTATTGGGACTACTTCCGCTGCTGTACCAGTGAAGAAGGCTTCGTCCGCCGTGAACAAATCTGTCGGTGTAATAGTTCCTTCAACGGCTTCATACCCGAGTTTCTCAGCTAATTTCATAACGATGTCTCTTGTTATTCCAACTAGAGCACCAGTTGATGTTGGCGGGGTTATGATTCTTCCGTTCCGTATTATGAAGAGGTTCTCCGCGACTCCTTCACTTATGTGACCGTTCTTGTCTAGACATATTGCTTCGTCAAAACCTGCTATGTTTGCTTCGATCTTCCCTAGTATGCTGTTTAGATAGTTTAGGGATTTGACTTCGTGTGATGTTGCATCAACAGGGTCACGTTTCACCCATACAATCATAGCTCTTATTCCTTTTTCTTTAGCTTCGCTCGAGTGGAGTTTTATGACGTCGGTTATGATTATCACTGTTGGTTTCGGGCATTTTCTCGGGTCGAGTCCTAGATCGCCAACGCCTCTGGTGACAAGGAGGCGTATGTATGCATCTCGCAAGTTGTTTTTTCGAAGGGTTTCCAGAATGTCGTTCATCATTTCTTCTTTTGTTAATGGAACGTCAAGCATTATTACTCGTGCCGAACGGTATAGCCTATCTATGTGCTCTTTGAGTTTGAAGACTACGCTGTTATAAGCGCGGATTCCTTCAAACACACCGTCTCCATATAAAAGTCCATGATCGTAAACTGAAATTTTCGCTTGTGATCTTGGGTAGTATTCCCCGTCTATGTAGATAAGTAATTCTTTCGTCAATGATTTTGTCCTCCGAACTGAGAGTTTAGTCTATCAGTTAAGGTTTGATATATTTTTTGGCGAGAGGCTGATTGTTTTCACCATTGTTAGCCATAGAATTGCGGTCTTTTTGAGAGACGTTTTGGAAGAGGCAACGGCTTGAAGGGCATGCCTTTTATTATTTCTTTAATTTCACCTGTCAGTTCTTCAAGTTTCATTTTACGTATTTTCCCAGCTTTTCTATCTCTTACCGGAAGTACATTTGATGCGATCTCCTTTTGTCCTATTACAAGTATGTAAGGAACCCATTCCATCTCTGCTTCTCTGATTCTCTTCTGCATAGTTAATGCCCGATCATCAATGTCCGCCCGTATGTGTTTCACTTTTAAATCATCCACCAGTTTTTCAGAATGCTTAAGGTATTTGTCTGACATGGGGATTATGCGCACTTGTGTTGGTGAAAGCCACAAGGGAAGAGTTGGTGCCTTACCGCATTTTTGTTCCTTGTATGCTCTTTCTAATAGTGCATATACACATCTTTCAATTGCCCCGCTGGGGGAACAGTGCATAATCAGCGGATGACGTTTCTCGCCTTTTTCGTCAACGTAGAATATGTCATATCTTTCTGCATTTTCAACATCGATCTGATCAGTAGAGAGAGCTGCTGCCTTGTCCTGATTGTCCACGAAGTTAAAGTCCCATTTCATTATGAAGTAGAAGAAGCGGTCTTTCCACATTTCAGAAAGAACTGGTTTGCCGAAGATTTCGGCTAAAGATTTAATGAACTGTTTGTTTTCTTCGTAAAAGTCTCTTGTGAAACGTATTGCTGCTTCATAGTCGTCTCGGAAGAAGCCTATCTCCTCTAAAATTTTCATGCATAGTTTGAATCTTGTTATGAATTCTTTTTTTGCTTGCTCTAGGTCTATGCAGAAAGCGTGGCAGTCTGGCATTGTGAAGGCTCTTAGCCGCCTTAAACCGACAACTTCACCTCTTTGTTCCCGTCTGAAGCTGTAGTGTGTTAGTTCGTAGACTTTTAGCGGCATCTGTGTATAGGAGAATTGGGCATCATGAACTATTAGGAACTGTCCGAAGCACGCTGCAAACCGCAGAAATAGCTTCTTGTTCTCTGATTTCAGTATGTACTGCCTTGCAGGGAAACGGTCCAGGTAGCCTGCTAGGCTTGGATGCTCAAAATCATACATGATTGGAGTTTCAACTTCCATTGCTCCATACTCTGCCATTTTAGTGGTGACAAGCTGCTCGAGTAAGGACTTAATTAGACGCCCTTTTGGATACCAACGGATGTTTCCAGGGTCACTTCCCGGCTCGTAGTCAGCTATCTCCAGTTTTTTCATTAATTTAACATGCGGAGGCATGTGCTGGCTTGCCCTAACCTTTGACATTTCGTATCTAGCGAATTTTTCCAGGTTTTCGTATCCTTTAAAGTCAAACTTCTCAACTGACACCATTTTTCCGTCTGTCTCGATGATGTTCCAGGAGGACTTGATCTTTTTTTCAGCTTTTACTGCTTCAGAAACCTTCTCTTCTTTTTCTGCTTCAGTGGGTAGTATGGTGCGTGATTGTTCTGCAAGGGGATGTCCCTTTATGGAGATGGTGAACTGTTTGTTCCAGCCGAAAGGGGCACGATATGTTTCTAGGCCTTTCTCTTTTGCATTTGCCTCCATTCGCTTGATTACTTCTAGTGCCTTTGCGGGTTTTGCCAAGTTGCTGCTCAAGTGTGCGTATGGATAAATCAAAATTCGGTTTACCTTCAGTTTCTGTAAGAAGGCTTGAACTTCATCAATGGCTTTTAGGGCTACTGCCTCGTTATCATCCTCTTCAACCGCAGTGAATAATACAACGATTTCTTCCAGCCGCTTTTCTTCTTTTTTAGCTTCTTCAGCCAAAGCGATTTCTTTCTGAATAGGTATGTATTCAATAAAGTTCGAGTGTAACTGTAATATTCGCATAAAATCCCTCACTTTTCAGCTCTTACACTCTTTTGAATCGCCACTGTTCAACCTTTTTCTCTTTTTTAGTCTTTTTCTTATATTCTTTGTAATGGTCCTTACATAGATAAGCTCGTCTTTCGTTACTGCCGATTTTGAGGCCAGCTGATTTTACTTTTTCTACTGAAATTGAACGTGTAGCCTCTTTACTGCAGCCAGAAACGCTACATTTCACGCCCTTGGCAATACGTCCCATTCACATGCCTCTTTAGTACTTTAACACAATACAATATGTGTCATTGCTTAATTTCTTTTTCATGAATGACTTGTGCTCTTCGGTAGATTTCTAATTTATTGCCAAAAAATGTTGGCCCCGCAGCTTCTACGACAAGGGAAGCAGCTGCAGAACCGACACATGCACACCACAAAAGGCTTTCACCGCGAATGTATTCAGCTAAGAAACCTCCAATGAAAACGTCTCCGGCCCCTGTTGGGTCAACGAATTTTTCTGGCTTGCAAGCAGGGATTCTATAAATGGTTCCTTCGACGGAAAGTACAGTACCTTTCATTCCTAAAGTAACGATGACCGTTTTGACGCCATAGTCATGTACTGCCTTTATCCCTGATTTTAGGTTTGACATGCCAGTTGTAGCTTTGATCTCGTTTAAGGATGACTTGTAGATGTCAACAAGTTCTATTATGCGCTTGTTTGTTATAGAGTCACGAGTGACATTTCCTTTCTTGTCGGGGTTTCGCACTAGTCCTTGAGGGTCAAGGGACAACCACTTAGCACAGCTTTTTAATTTCTCGACAACTCCGTACGTGATTTCGCCGACGATGGGAGCAACATGAACAATTTTGGCTTTCAAAGATTTCGGTACATCTTCAACTGTAATAGATGGAGCTTTACTCTTTAGTCGCAATTTCCTGCTTGATAATCTATTATTGTATGTCAGTTCGAAACGCGTGGTTTGTGCACTTTCAGCCTCGACTACAGATAAATTAATACCTTCCTGCTCAAGCCACCACAAATAAGCTTTTGGAAAATCACTGCCAACCTTAGAAATGATGGATACAGTTGCACTCAAGCGTCTGGCAGCAAAAGAAGAATAAGCCACAGAACCACCCAAAACATTAAAGGGTGTTTTCCTATTTGGCAGAAAAATAGAATCTATAGAGAGATGCCCCACTTGAACAACATCAAACATTTACGAATCTAACCTCCTCGCCAGAATATGGGTGAAACTAAACTTAAAACCAATGGAATATCAGTTTACACTTCAGGTTTAGAATAGTTTCCGTTAAACTTTTATTTTGAATACAGGAGTTAATTGATGTTTCGTTTGTGAGGAGATTATAGTGAAAAAGTTTGAAATCACTGCACTTGTGGCGTAGCTTCCCAGCATTAATGATTAGCTTCTCTTACAGATAATGTCGTTTTGAGATTTGAAAAGAGGTGATGTGTGATGTTTAGAAATCGTAATGTGAGGGTTGAAGATGTGGAAACAGTGGCGAGAATTATGGCTTTAGATCATGAGATGATCCGGATAAAGGTTATTGAATAGCCAGTGAACATACGCTGGATCATCTAGAAAATGTACCTTAACATTGCTACGTGGTGGATAACGACAATAAACAAGTTATTGCAGTCATGATTTTGTATCCGTAGAATGAGGCTTTTGAAATCGAGGATTCTCATGTAATAGAAATTCAGCGAAACAAGGAGGTTCTAGCCTTGCTTGAAGGAAGAATGTCTGAGTATTTATTGAATGTTCAAA
>DAOVFL010000079.1 GCA_030672945.1 Candidatus Bathyarchaeota archaeon
TGGCGTGCACGCTTCAATTTCATCTCGTGACGGCTCACGGTTCTTTGGAGGCCTACACTTTAAAATGTTGCCGATGAAAACGCTTTCTCTTGAAACACCTGCTTCAGATAATAATGTATCGAGAAATTTTCCAGCAGCCCCTACGAAAGGTTTTCCTTTAACGTCTTCCCAGTAGCCAGGTGCCTCTCCAATAAACATGATTTGGCTGTTTGGATTGCCTTCGCCTGGAACAGGGTTTTTACGGGTTTTCCAAAGCTCACATTTACGGCAAACTAGGATTTCAGCAGCAATAGCAGATAAAAACTCCCCCTTAGACAAGACAACAATCACTCCACGCAAAATTCGCCAAGATGCAAATATAAGTTTGATGCAACATAAAGTGTGTAGTGGTGGTAGAGTGGCGAGCGAACCCAAGGAGAATATGTTCTCATCAATTATTAGAGATCATGTGGCAAAAAGTCGTTCTGCACATACTCATCCAAGGAAGCTTTTAGTTTTGTCAAGGTTGCTTGAGAAGCTTTTTGGGGTTAAGCTTGAAGAGTTGATACCTGGTATTGAAACTAAACTTGGTAGCAAGTTATTAGGTCTTAGAGGGAGTGCTGATTTAATTTTTTCTAATGTTGTCTTTGAAATCAAGGTTGATTTGAAACGAGAGCTTGATGACGCTGAGAGGCAGTTGTTAAAGTATTTTCAAGCTTTGCTTGAGAAGGAACCTGATAGGAATCATATTGGGGTGGCGACAGATGACATCGAGTTTATCGCTTACACGCCTAAAAGCAAAAACGGTCGAGTTGTCGGTTTAAGTAAAGTCGGTTCCTTAAACATCGCTGATGCTTTGCCGTCAGAGAGTGTTCTATGGCTTGACTCTTTTATCTTTTCGAAACGAAGGATTATTCCTTCTGCTATGGATTTACGGTGGCGGTTTGGCCCTGATAGCCCAACTTATTCGGTTGCTGTGGATATACTTGGCGATTTGTGGGATAAAGTCTGGAATGAGAGAGATGTTGCATTAAAGCTGGATCTATGGGCGAAAAATATGGAGATTGTTTATGGTAGTCGGCCTGAAGTTGCATCATTTATTGATCATACATATCTTGTTACTTTGGTGAAGTTGATTGTATATCTACGTCTTAGCGGTGATAAAGTTGCCAAAGAAAAAGATTTAAGGGATGCCTTGACAGGTGAGTACTTTGCGTCCTATGGGATAGCCAATTTAATTGAGGAGGATTTCTTTGCTTGGATATTGCATTCTAAGATAGTTAGCGATGTATTGCAACTTGTTTGTGGAATTACTAAAGAATTGTTACGATATGATTTGTCGCAAATAGATGAAGATTTCTTTAAAGAAATTTATCAGGAAATCGTTAAACGCAGCGAGAGACACAGAATAGGCGAATATTATACACCGGAATGGCTTGTAGAGTTAATAATTAGTGAAGCTCTGAAGCTGTTTTATTCTAGAAATAAGAAAACGCCTAGAATTCTAGATCCTGCATGTGGCTCTGGTACTTTTCTTTGCAATGCTGTCCGAATATTAAAGCACGATTTTTTGCAAAAAGGAAAGCAAGCAGTCCAAATTTTAGATAGTATTCTCGAAAGTGTTGTTGGGGTGGATATTAATCCATTGGCGGTGACAATTGCTAAAGCTAATTATGTAATAGCCTTAGGTGATCTTCTTAAAGTTGGCAAACGTAAGATTATTCCGATCTATGTAGCTGATTCAGTAAAGCCTCCAAAAGTAACTAGAACAATTATGGGGAGAGGTAAGACAAGAGTTTATGAATACAGTATAGAAACTCAGAACAATAGGGGGAAGCTAAAGAGTTACAAAATTCAAATTCCAGAAAATATTTTTACCAATAAAACTGTTTTTAGTCAAGTTTTAGATAGTTTTAAGGCTTCGATTAATTCCTACTGCTTGAGAAAAGACAGAAGAGAAGCTTTAGAAGTATTCGCGAGAAGCTGCATTCCTCAGCTTTCGGAGGATGAAATGCATGTTCTGAATGGCACACTGTCTGCCATTTTCAAGTTAATTGATGAGGAAAACGATGCAATTTGGGTTTTTATGCTTAGTAACTTATACGCTCCTGTTATCTTAGCAAAATCCAAGTTTGACGTGGTAACAGGTAATCCTCCTTGGATAGCGATGAGATACATCGAAAATAAAAGCTATCAAGATTTCCTGAAAAATGAAGTGTTATCTCATGATTTGTTAGAAAGTGATCAAGTTCATTTATTCACGCATATGGAGATGGCTACTC
The DNA here is from genome assembly GCA_030672945.1 of Candidatus Bathyarchaeota archaeon. Taxonomy (GTDB): domain Archaea; phylum Thermoproteota; class Bathyarchaeia; order Bathyarchaeales; family Bathycorpusculaceae; genus SOJA01. The sequence continues at coordinate 2,262 of DAOVFL010000079.1, forward strand.
TTTTCTTTTGCAAAACTGCTGACCTATATTTGAACAATAAATCCCTAATTGCCTTTGTAATGCCTCGAAGCGTTTTGACTGGCGCTCTGCATCACATAAAATTTAAGCAGTTTAAGAAGCCCAAGGTAAGGCTGGTAAAGATTTTTGATTTAGAAGGGGTTTCACCCCTTTTCAACGTCCCATCATGTGTTCTTATCGCAGTTAAAGGAGGAGCCACATCGTATCCTGTTATTGCTGTAAAATATTCTGGAAAGCTTGATGAAAAGAATCTCAGATTTTCTAGCGCCACTAAACAACTCAGCATAAGTGAATATTCATACCAACCACCTTCGATTTCTACAAGACTAAGCTGGTATCATGATAAAATGCGAGAAGGAGCAACACTCGTGCCCAGAAGTTTATGGTTTGTCGACTTTGAAGCGCATGAAATGTTAGGAGTAGATGTTTCAAAACCAATCGTTAAGACTTCAGAAGATGTTTCAAGAAGTGCGAAGAAGCCTTGGAGAGGGATAGAGATCAAAGGAAATGTGGACGCTGAATTCATATACGCAACTTTGCTTGGTGGTGACATTGTTTCTTTTGGCTTTTCGAGGCTAAGATCTGTTGTTCTTCCTATAGAACCTGCTTTTAGAGGACATAGATTAATCGACATAAATATCCTAAGAAAAAAAGGATTTGTACGCACGGCAAATTGGCTTGAAAAAGCACAGAAATGGTGGGAGAAACGGAGGACAGAGAAGGCTATAAGTCGCTTTCCACGAGTATTAAATAGGCTTGACTATAACGGTTTACTATCTTCTCAGAATCCAGAGAAGAAGTATGTTGTCCTCTATAACGCGAGCGGTACAAATCTTGCTTCTTGCGTAATAAACAAAAATGCAACACCAGTTTTTTCTGTACTAAAATCAAAAATAGAACCTAAAGGATTTGTTGCTGACGCAAAAACATGGTTTTACGAAACCAAAATCAAGAAGGAGGCCCATTATTTATGCGCAGTTCTTAATTCTAACGTAATCAACATGGCTGTAAAGCCTCTTCAAACAAGAGGTCTTTGGGGAGAAAGAGATATCCATAGAAGACCGTTTATGATTCCGATACAAAAATTTGAAAGAAAAAATGCTAAACATCTTGAATTAGCTGAACTAAGTCAAAGATGCCACTCTAATGTAGCAACACTACAGTTAAAAGGGAAAAGTGTTGGAAAGGCGAGGAAAGAAGCAAGAGAATCTGTCGCTAAAGAAATCAAAAAAATCGATGAACTGGTCTCAGAAATACTAAACCTTAATGTAACTTAAACTTTAGCAGGAAGATGTTTGAAACTCAACATAGGTTTCTATGTTGAAAACTAAGGCGGGGTCTACTGTTTTTGCGTTGCAAAAAGAAAACGCAAACACTCTTTCGGCATGTTTGAAGCCTAATGTTTGTGAAATATTAAAACTAGAGAGGAGCTATTCTCAATAGCTCAAGAAAGTTTATATGAATTTAAGCGTTGAATATTATTGGTGCAATTTGTGGTAGAGGTAAAAGGTCTGAAATTCACCGTAATTCTCAGAGAAGAAGCTGAAGGAGGATACTCAGCCCAATGCATCGAGCTTCTAGGCGCCATCAGCCAAGGAGAAACCCGTGAACAAGCCATAGCCAACATACGAGAAGCCATCGAAGGCTACCTAGAAGCATTCCCAGAAGAACTAAACCAGCTTAAAAGAAAAAGAGAACCCTCCTCGCAATCATACAATAAGCAGGACTAACAAAAGAGGAATTCCTAAAACTATTGATGAAAAAAATAAAACAAACCAGAATATTTGGAGTCTATTAGAAATTCATTGCAAAACCCTATAGGGGGTCTAGTCTGCAAAGCTTACACGGAAAATCTGTTAAAAAAACTATAGGGCTATCCAATTTAGCAGTCAAAATCTACCAAAACAAGCATTCACGTTCGAAATCTACTAGAAACCCAGAGTTGAATCTATATATAAGGGGGCTAGACACACACAGAGAGACAGTTAGTTCAGAACAAACGCTTCAAAGCCTCAGCGCCCTTCACGCCAACCTCAACACCTAACATTTTCGCCCTAGAAGTTGCCGCTTTAACATCCGCATCAAGCACATCCTCAAAACTTTTCACTCCACTAACCACTGCAGCAGCAACACCCAATTTTTCAGCAACATCAACATTCAAAAAACCACACATAACAAACCCCTTCTCAGCAACAACCAAAAGCAAAGGCGGCGAATCCGGCAACTCAACCCTCAACCCCAAACAACTCTTATCATAAACCTTCACAGACATAATACTGATCATACAGACACCGTCCAATAACAAACTATGCTTGCGTATCCCGCTTAAATAACAATTGCCACTGAAGTAAGCCAAAATGCTTGTTTTTTAAAAAAATACCATCCTAAAATAAAAGAAAAAAGAAGAAGCTAATTACTGGTTAAAGGTCTTTACCACTCTTCTTCTTCCTCTTCCGAATCCTCTTCCCAGTCTTCTTCCTCTTCTTCTTCAAAGCACATGGCTTTATCCTCCACGAAATTGCATTAGCACCCTACCCCAAAATAAATTTTACTATAACTCTCACCACAGAAAAGTTAAAAGAATATTTAGACGACCTCTGCACCTAGAAAACAATAACCATTAAACCGCTAACATAGAAATGGAGAAGCCTACAA
>DAOVFL010000017.1 GCA_030672945.1 Candidatus Bathyarchaeota archaeon
GTCTTCGAAAGATCCTTTCCTATTGTCTTCTTTAAAGGGGAATTTCTTGAAATTCATGTGGAAAGCTTCTCGTGGAATTGTGCAAGGACTGGTGTGAGTGTTGTTGTGGCCTACCTAGGGGGGTCTACAACAACAAATTATGAAGGATTAATGATGAGGGTGAGTTGTGACACAAAAAGGGTCAACACGATGGTTAGAACGTGTTTGGAAGTAGTCGTCGCTAAGGCTTATAGGACTACTACTTCTGAACTCTTGATAATTCACGTACGCTAAGTGGATGGGCATGTATGCATTTATATGAATTCTTGGTCATTAGAAATCATGTTGTGGAGTAGTTGAAACTTTCTAAACGATTTACAAGCCCTCGTATAGTCTCTCATATTAGTGGAGATAAAACTTTGTTCAAGAACTTCGTCAAGGTTGTAAAATACCTGAGAAGGGATCCTAAACATTTACGAAGATTCTTGTTGAAGAGATTGGCAACCAGTGGAACTGTTAGAGACGGCGTCTTGATTTTGCGAGGTAGACATCCTCAAGAACTTCTACAGAAAAAGATAGACGAGTACGTTGCTGAGTTTGTCCTCTGTAAAATATGTGGTTGTCCCGAAACTGAGCTTGTGGAGAAACGTGGAAACATGTATTTGCAGTGCCAAGCGGTGCTTGACCACAATTACCAAGTGGAAAACATTTAGATTTCACACCTAATACAAGTCTAAATTTGAGAAGGACTTTGGAGATGACGTAATGAATCCAAAGGAATTTGATGTCACTTTTGAAAGGATTGTCAAGGTTTCAGCTAATGATCTAGTTCATATAGCAATTCCTATTACTATTCATCAGTGCAAGGTTGGAGTGATTGTAGTAAATTCTCATGGGCTTGGCGGTTCGAAAGATGGTTACAACGCCAAGTATGTGAAGATTGCTAATTTGTTGCAGAGTCTGAAAGTAGGGGCTGTTGTTAGATACCAGTATTCGGTGGCTCCTGAACAAAAATTTGAGAAGGCTATTCTACTTATTGAAAGTCTCAGATCAGTGTTGAACTATGTCTTGAATAATGCAGAATCAATAGGTGGTTCGGAAGATCCAGATATTTATTTAGCTGGCTTCTCCGCAGAAGCCTCTATCTCAGTAGCGGTTGCATACGAATTTCCTCAGGTTACAAAGATGTTACTCATTGCTCCCTCAGCTGATGTAGGCGTAGAGGACCTCAAAAAAGGACTATCTTTGTTCAAAGGTGAACTCTACATAACATTAGGTGAAAACGACCATATAATCAGCCCGAAACAGCTATGACTTTTTCAAAGTGGGCAACTAAAGCCAAACTTAGAAAAGTTGTTACAGTGCCTGATTATGATCACCAGTTTACAGGAGAAACAAACGGAAGAATACTTAGCAAGGCTTATCTATGGGCATTCAAAGGAGACGAAACCTACCCTTCACCTGAAGGCGGAATAAAACTATACTAACTGTTCAAAATCTACCTAAAGTGTATGCTGGATAGTAACGCTCCTATTTTTTGTGTTTAACTAGAGGGGCTCCGCACATTATGCAGTGATCTAAGGTCATTGGGACGCGGGCGCCGCATTGGGGGCACATAGTGTAGAGGGCGAACACTTGAAATTGTACTTCTCTTCCTCTTCTTTGTTTTTTCAAGAACCCTCGATCTGCTAGTTGGTTGAGGTAGTCGCTTTCACTAATGTAGATGAGAGGGACATATGGAGGAGGCTTGTCAGCCTTTAGTGGAAGAGAATAGAAATCGATCTGACCGCCTTCATGCCAAAGTTGGATACAAATGGTTAATGCTCCATAAATTTGAGGCTTCAACTGGCATTCTAAAACTTTGTGCGAGCCGTCGTTTATGGTGAAATTTTGGTCAGAACTTGGAACTATTGTTACATTTTCCCCGTAAACCTTGATAGCCATTAGGTATGTTTTAGTATAGCCATAAATGTCTGGAGTAGTCACTTTCACAGACATAATTGCAGTTTGGTTCGTATCAACGCAGCTCTGCCCTTCAGGATATATAACCTCTGTGGATTCTCTGTCAATATAGGCAACCTCGGCATGAGCTTTCGGTATTATTAAAATGGTGAAAAAGTATATGAATAAGAGAAGAGTATACAGGCATGCTCTTTTTAGACGCTTATTTTCCATGGATAAAGCATCTCGATAGATTTTATGTCTCAAAAATTTTACAGTGTCCCATATTTTTGGCTCCATTTCATGTTTAGCTTTATTTCCTCTGGCGACACTGAAACTTTCCTTTTTTCTAACGCTGTCAGAAAGTGTTCTCTTGTTACTGGTCTTGGTATTCCTGTTTCTAACATGTCTTGCTGTTTCAGCTCATGTATTGGCATGTACCATGCATCCATACATAACTTCTTTATGTCATCTCCCGAGTACCCTTCAGTCAACTTTGCAAGTTCATTCAAATTCACATCTTCTGCAATTTTGAAGTTAGGCATCTTTCGAACGGTGATTTCAAATATTTTCTTTCGCGTTTCGTAGTCTGGCAATGGGATGAGTATTCTTTTGTCAAACCTTCTCAGCATAGCCGAGTCAAGGTTCCAGGGTCTATTTGTGGCACCTAAGATTACTATTCTTTCGTCTGGTTTGCTGACTACTCCGTCCATCATTTGCAACATTTGGCTTAAAACACGGGTTGAAACAGCGGATTCTACGCCCGTTCTTTCAACTCCTAAGGCGTCTATCTCGTCTAAAAAGATTATTGAGGGCTGATTTTCCCTCGCAACTTCAAATAAAGCCTTCACACGTTGCTCAGAATCTCCAACCCACTTAACCATAATGTCAGCAGCACTAACGTTGAAGAATTTTGCATTGCATTCTGAGGCAGCGGCCTTGGCAAGTAACGTTTTGCCACATCCAGGGGGTCCAAAAAGCATTATTCCCTTCCAAGTTGGCATTCCACTAAATAGGTCTTGTCTTTTCAGGGGTAGAATTATTGCATCATCGATAGCTTGCTTTGCTGATTCCAGTCCAGCTATGTCACTCCAAGAAACGTTTGGTTTTTCGGGAATTATCATTGAAAGGATCTTTGACTGAAGTTCTTGGTCTTCCTGAAACTTTTGCTTTGCAGTTGTAGATAGAGGTGTAGTTGCGGCTGATTTCATTTCATAAGCTCTGCTTAAGTATTCTTCTGCACGACCAGCGTAGAACTGCTTAAGCCGTTTATTATCCGTATGTCTGATCAACGCCATAAGTAAATCAAAAGCTTGTAAATATTTTGAAACTGCGAGGTCTTTGTTTCCTTCAGCATCATGTTTAATAGCTTCATTTGCGGCCTTACTAGCTAAACTATACAATTTGGAAGACAAACATATCACTCTTCTAATTCAGAGTTAATTCTCAAACTAACTCCAATAAACTTTTCCCTCAATTCAAGTATTTTTCTGGAATAAAAACAACGGATAGCAAATCTTTTATTGTTCTCTTTGTTTAAATTGCTTTTGAGGTTGATTCAATGTCACTACGTGATAGGATTAAGAACTATATCTGGGGACCGCCACTCGAAGACTTGATAATTGACTTGAAAATATATGATAAGGAAATAGCACGAACGAGAGATAGTTATAGGCGAAGAGCAGAAACGGTTTATGAACAAGCCAAAAAAAATGTTGTAGACGGAGATGATAGAAGGGCGAAAGTGTATGTAAAGCAACATTTGAAGCTTGATAAGACAGCGTATTCGCTTGACTTGTTCGTGATAAACATGGAAAACTTAATCTTCGAACTGAACAATGCGCAGTCGGTTGACAATATAACATTAGTTTTAGGAAAAATAAGTAAGAGTCTAGACAAGCTGAGCATATTAAAAACGCGAGGAGTATCGAAGATTTTGGGTAGGGTTACGCGACAAATGACCAAAATCACGGGTAGTACTCAACGAATAATGGATCAATTGTCAGATTATGAACCGTTCAGTATTGAACCTACTTCATCATCCGATGTTGATAAGGTCATGGACAAAATGGTGAGTGAGGTTATCGCTGAAGGGCCAGCGATGGGTCTTCCGGAAACGAAAATTGCTGAACTACAGAAGAAAAGACAGAGGTTCAAAACTAGTGGATCTGAGCAAACAAAATAGGGGAACAGTATTTGATATTTAGACCTAAGGAAAACAAGCAAGACCTGATTGATTCCCTCGACCTTGAGATCGATGACCATGGAAGAAAAAGTAGGATATTGCGAGAAGAAGCGAAAAGAAAATACCGGAAAGCAGTTGACCTTACGAAGGAAGGATTTGAGGATGCTGCAAAGCGTTGGCTTGCTTTACATTTGCTGTGTAAACAGCTGGTGAACGGTGTTGAAAAAACAGTGGCGGATTTGGAGGCTGCTAGGCTTCAAGTTTTGATGCAGCCTGAACGTCCACCGTCTCAGGTGCTTGTTAAAGCAAATGATTTGCTTAGGAAGGCAGCTGTAGAAGGAGAACGTACCCAGCAAGCTATAGGTAAAATGGCGTATTTTACGCAGGTAAATGTTGAACAAGCGGTTAGTGAACTGGAAGGTTATGGAATAAAAGAGAAAGCGTTAGACGAAGAGTTCAAAAAACTAAAAGGAGAAGCAGGAGTTCCCGTATCCAAGGCTGTAGAAGAGGTCGTTGAAGAAGAAAAACTGCCTGAAGTGCCAAAAGAAATTTCTGAAGAGGAAGAGGCAGCCAAGAAGGAGAAGGAAGCAGAGAAAGGTTAGTTAAATGAAAGAGCTTGACTCAAGCTTTGAGTGGCTCAATAAGCCATGGATGTACACTAAACCAAAGAACGCTGAAGCTTCAGAAAAATGGCGAGAAGCCTGGACCGACGTCATTCTCTATGTTGCCGAAAAAGAAAACATTCACGTAATCAACATTATGGACTTAAAAAGGATGGAACCATTTAGTAAGCTTGACAGCAACTCCTTTAGAGATCTTGTTGAAACTCTATTGAAAGGAAAAATCGCAAGATATTGGAAAGATAATGAGAATCTGAGGATATACTGGCGTAGCGTAGAAGGATGGGCAGAGCAAGTATTTCATACGGCTCGAAATCAGAGGAAAATCATAATAAAAGGTAAGAAAGATGTCATTAGCTTAGAACCCAAATTGGCTTCTATGCCAAGGGAGGAATGTTCAAAAATCATAGGTGTTCTTGTCGAAAAAGGATGGGCTCGCTGGATCAGCAGAAATAACAAAACAATAAAACTAGTCTATTAGGAGAGCTACGGTCACGCGCGCTTGTATATTCATGATGAAGATGAAAAAGGCAAATGCATACACAAAATATTATTAGACGGAAACAACATACTGCTTGAATATGTCTGGTAAGAAATCAAATGTGTTTCAAACCTGTCAGAAGTGCGGTGCAAGAATGCCAGCTTGGGTAAAGTTTTGTGGGAAGTGTGGGGCAGAGTTAATTAGATCTATGACAGAAACAGCCAATATTAAAGACATTATATTTCAAACACTTCATAAACATAACAACGGTATTACAAAAGAAGTCCCAAATTTAAACCCAGAGGATTATTTTCTACTACTTCATTTAGTTACAGGATATAACTTGGGTAAAGGAAAGTATTTTGGACTGACATTCCCTCTGGAGGATAGATCTAATATAGAGGAATTAAGAGCCTTAAGCAACGGTTATGTTGAATTTAGAGAAGGTGTTGTTAAAATGGGAGTGACTAAGTTAGAAAATTTAGAGACAATATTGAAAGCTCCTTATATTAAGCCTAGAAGTATACATATTTTGTGAAATCTGGGAGATAGTGCGCGCTACGGCAAATGTGAAATTAAATTGCGTGCAAGCACAGATATTGATGTTATAGAGAATGTCAAGATGCAATTCCACTTTGCATTGAGAAGGCTTTTGACATTCGAGCAAGAGGACCATAATCATCAAGCCAAAACAGTTTTTGGGAAGCGAGAATTTTGCCAAGATAGCTTCTATAGTTCGTGATAGCGGTGGTGAATACATCTCGGCAGGTAAGCAGTCTCACTTCAGAATTCTCGCCAAACTCTGAACACATGCCGATTTCCAGAAAGAACTTTTTTCTTTAAAAAAGAAAGTTTAAGTTTTGACACGTTTGTATTGTAATGCAATTACTAGTTGAGGTTGAATTGGAGATGGATGAAGAAGCTCTGCATAGGAGGATTGAACAAAATCCAGCTATAATCAGCTATTTCAAGGACATGAGGTTGGTGAAACATGAGTTTCAGGTAGACGGAAAATTCATTGACTTCGTTTTTGAAGATGAAAACTTCTACTATTTAGTCGAAATGAAATATGAAAGAGATCCTGTTGAGGCTATAATGGACCTTGACAAAAAAGCGCCGCTATATGCAAAGCAGCAAGGAATTGACCCCGAAAAGATCAAAGAAGTCATTTTGATAGATAAGAAAAGTTACGAGAAAAGAAAGGATGACGTTGAATATCACCGATCTAGAAGAGGTCTTGAGATAATCATTTATGATCCTGAAGACTTGTTCAAAGAAATTTCCGAGTTTCAAACACCCGTCGATCAAGAACAGAAATTATTGAGTGAAGAGAGGTTGGAAAAAATGTTCAAAGGTTACACATCCATTGTAAAAGCGAAACTCTCTCTTCTAAAAGAAACTGAAGAAAAATACGTTATTCTGGGAAGAACAAAAGCGATACAAGAAGAATATGGCAATAGAGCAGCAATGTATATGGGACGAATTTGCGAAAAAACGGAAGGATATTACGGATACAAAGTTTTACTCGACGCCATTCAACCTCACAAAATCTTCATTTGTGGCAAAACTGGCTCTGGGAAGTCTTACACAATGGGAGTCATTGCCGAAGAACTAGCAATGTTGAACATTGGCGTTGGTGTTGTCCTCATCGATCCCATGGGAATTTTTTGGAGCATGAAGTTCCCATGCAAAGAACAAAAGGCTCTACCACTTTCGGATTGGAGACTATCAGCACAAGGATTCGAAAACGTAAAAGTTTTCGTTCCCGTAGGCTTTTATGGAAAAACCCCAAGAGGCACCAGAGACTCTACATTTGCCATCCGCCCCAATGAACTAGACCCAGAAGACTGGTGTAACACCTTTGGCTTAGACATGTATAAAAGCCCTCAAGGAGCCATGCTAATTAATGTAATCAAGGCAGTTAAGAGTGGATATGCCGCTGAGATAGAGGGAAAACGAAGATCGGTAACTCCACGAGATAATTACACGATCGATGACATGATATACTGTGCAGAATATAACGCGAGATTTTCCGGCAAGTATAGAAGCGACAGCATACGGGCACTAATAATGCATCTTGAAGCAGCCAAGAATTGGGGAATTTTCTCGACTACAGCCACTCCAATTCAAAGCCTCTCTGTGCCAAATCAAGTAAGCGTCGTGGACATTAGCTTTTTGCCCGAGTACTCCAGAGCTTTGGTTGTAGGGATTTTGGCAAGAAAGATTTTAGAAGAGAGAACGAAGATTGCACGATATTTCAAAGCTGAAGAGTTGGGCGAGGAAGGTGCAAAATCAGAGGATGTTGGCGAAATACCTGTGACATGGCTAATGGTAGATGAGGCACACGTGCTCGTTCCCTCTAAGGGTAAGACGGCTGCTAGTGAGCCCCTTGTGGAATATGCCAAGAGAGGACGAATGCCAGGTTGCGCCCTTGTTTTATGTACTCAACAACCATATGCAACGGACGACCGTATCTTGTCTCAAGTTGACGTGCTAATAGCTCATAACTTGAGCTTTGCGGATGACATATCTGCTTTTAAGGCTCGGGCGCCATCTTTTCTGCCTCTTGAACTCTCCGGTCAATCGTTTATTAGAAGATTGCCAGTGGGCGTTGCGGTCATAGCTGATCAGTCTATGACGACGGAGAGAGCGTTTGTGATGCAAATTAGACCGCGGGTCAGCGAGCATGCTGGTCGAATAGTTCCACCCGAGGCTTTTAAGCCCGAGGAAGTTGTTGCTAAAGAAGAACCGGTTGTTGAAGAAAAACCGCCAGAAGTAATTCCACCGCCCACAGGTGCGCCTATTGCGCCGTCTCTATTCGTTTCGAACAAGCTGGCAACAGACTATCTGATCCGAGTGGTTCAGTATCGGTTTTCTGAATATCTGGAACCTGTGGGCGAGAAGAGATTCGCCAGACTTTCCACTTTTACGTTGCAAGAAGTCAATCCTGAGATCCTTGGCATTTTGATGGGGCATTTGCAAGAGGCTTCTTATGCCGTTGATGAGATTAGAGATGTTGACGGAACTCCGGTTATTCTCTTTTGCCAAGAAGATGTGAAATTGGCGTTAACGGCTTGTTTGACTGAAACTGCCACAATTGTTGCGTATGGTTTTTCTTCGACAAGAGAACATGAGTCAACCGAATTGCTTGAACTCTTGCGCCAAATCCTCGCGCGCGTGTGCAAATCATAAGTGTTCTTACCAAAAAGGATGAATAGAAACAGTGAAACAATAAAACCAGTCTTTTTCCTATTTGAGCTTAGCCCCGCATTTCCCGCAAAATTTTGCGTCGATAGGTAGAATGGAACCACATTTTCTACATTTCTTTTCAACAAACTCTTCAGCTAGTGGAATTTTTCTCTTTGGAAACAGAAACGTGGTTTCGCAACTGCTGCATTTATAGTAGCTGGAATACGCGTAGGGTACAGCTAATCCCACAGTCCAGACTGACAATACTAGAATTAACACGGGTAAACTAATGACTAAAGGTTCTCCTAAGGCGCTCGCCCTAAGCCCAGCAAAAAAAAGCAACATGATGGAAACTATAGTAAGAAAAACCAATGGCATTCCTAAGTTGAAGCCCCTCCCATCAATGTTAGGTCTCGTCAATTTGACACCACCGCATGTGGGACAATGAGCAAGTGGGCAATATGCCTTGGATTCTGAACTATATTGCTTGCCGCATTTCGGGCATATTTTGGGCGTCAGAACTTGGGTCTCCTATCAAATCGCTCTTATTTTACTTATTGCTCTTTAAAAAGATTTAAGCATTTAGATTTCTTTTATAATCAGAGCAGGTTTGGAGGTATTCGATGAAGATAAGTCGGAAGGCAAGTCAGAGCTGGACTTGTCCAATTTGTGGACACAAGGTATCAAAAGTTTATTCCTTTTGCACAAAGTGTGGCAAGAAATGCCCCGATAAAGGTTGGGTCTGTGACCATTGTGGCAAAAACATCCCTTATGATGATTATCAATATTGTATTCATTGTGGAACTGAAAGGAGCATCGTGAAAGAAGCCGAACCAGTAGAACGTGAAGAACGTGAGTCTAAGAGGAAAAAGGATGTGGAAGTTGTAGAACCTATCTCAGGGATATTTTGCCCGTCAGGTTACACCATTGTTGGGAAAATTGGCTCAGGCGGCTTTAGTGACGTTTATAAGGCGAAGGATTCAAGCGGTCGCGTGGTGGCACTGAAGGTTCCAAGAATAGAAGTCCCGGAAGAAACAATGTCGAAGAGTCGCTTTAAACGTTTTCTTAAAGAAGCGAAGGTTTGGAGTAAGCTTAAACACCCGGGTATAGTGCAAGTTTACGAGTATGGTTCAAAGCCTTTGCCTTGGATCTCCATTGAGTTCATGGAAGGAGGAACATTAAGGGAACAACTAGCAAAGGGACGCTTATCGGTAAAAGAATCACTTGAAATAGCCGTAAACATCGCGGGAGCAATTCAATTTGCACATCACAACGGAGTGGTCCATCAGGATATAAAGCCCCAAAATATTCTCTTTACCAGCGATGGGGTTCCCAAGCTAACTGATTGGGGTCTCGTTAAAGTATTGTTAGAAACTTCTTCGGCTGCCGAGGTTTTCGAAGGCACATTCATTTGTGCTGCCCCTGAACAACTGGATCCAGAACGATTTGGCAAAGTCGATTGGTGTACTGACATTTACAGTTTTGGCATTGTTTTATACTGGATGCTAACAGGTAAGCCACCGTTTCTTGCTAAGGACATTTTTGGGTACATCAAAAAGGTCACAGAAAAAAATGTTAAACCTCTGCATAAGATTGATTCTTCGATTCCTCCAGAGCTTAATGCAGTGTTGGAAAAGACTCTTGCAAAAAGGAAAGAGGATCGCTATGAAGCCATGGCTCTAGTTAAAAGAGACCTCAAAAAGATACTGCGTGTTCTGAAGTGAAAGCTAAGGCTTCAGAGTCAAGTTGGGAAGGCAGTCTATGTCTATGATGCAATCACCGCTGGTTTCAGTAGGCTGTATTAGCACACGGCCAAACATTGCGTGTAATCTTAGTCAAACTAGGAGATTTTGTTGTTGAAACAAATAAGATTTTAGGAAACTTCTGCAATTAATTATGTGTGAAGGTGTTTCTGGTGTCAGAAGCCTATGTTGAGGTGGAAGAACTACTCGGTGAGGTTAAAGCCCGGGTACTAAGTGTGCCGTGTCCCCAGTGCGGCGGTTTGCAAGATGAACCAGTGAAAACCGGTGAAGATGTCAAGTGTAAATATTGCGGAAGTTTCTACAGTGTTGAAAGTAGCTTAAATGAGACATCCACGAAGGCTCTGAGAAACTTGGTGTCGAATGTAGTAAACGATGCCGTAGGCAAATATAACATAGCTGTAGATGCACAGCTAGAAGAACTCACTAATCTTTTGCAAGGCTACACTGGTCAGGTGTTTGAGAAGGCACGGAATCTTTATGATGCACTAGGAAGGTTGCCTTTGCAAGTGGAGCTGGACGAGAGGCTAAGAGAGGGAACTCAGCAGATACTTGAAACGATAGCGTCATCTTCGAATCAGCTGCTTGATGGACAAGAAACAATTTCGGTAAAAGTAGACTCGGTAAGCGGTAGAATAGACTCCGTAAGAGTGTCCATAAAAGAGATTAAGAAACTGTTAGAATGTATATCAGAGACCCATGGCAAAGATTGGCATCGGATTGAACCAAAAGGCGAAGTTACCTTGTTATATTATGATATGCAAAACCAGAGAAGAGAACTACATGTTCGGGATGTTGTTATAGGCAGAAGTGGAAGAGAAAGTGGGTACGAATTAGAAGCGAGATTTACTGACGGTGTCACAGAATGCTTAGCATTGACGGACCTAACAGTTTCAAGAACGCACGTCAAAATCACAGTTAGGGAAGGAACCGTAACTTTACTGGACCTCGGAAGCAAAA
>DAOVFL010000087.1 GCA_030672945.1 Candidatus Bathyarchaeota archaeon
TTGAATCCAAGAAAGCATTAGAGATGTTAAAGGAAACTTACAGATTCAGCCATCATGATAAAGTTGTTGAACTTCCCTACGGAAATATTTTCCCTCTGAGAGAAAACCGTTACTTGGACCTAGTCATTGAAGGTGTTGGCACGAAGGTCCTTGTTGCACAGTTAGCCGAAAAATACGATACGATAGGAGTCGACGGCATTGCTGTGGCTGTCAATGACGTTATACGTTCTGGTGCGAAACCATTAGCGGTTGCGGATAACATCCATGCACAGTTTTCAGATCCCACTATGGTTAGAGAGTGGATGAAAGGTGTATTGAGAGGAGCAACAGAAGCAGAATGCATTGTGCTAGGCGGAGAGATAGGAGACGTAGCTGAACTTATAAAAGGCTTGTCGGAAGGAAAAGGTTTTGACATGGTTGTTGCCTCCATAGGAGAGGTTTCAAGCGAGAAAATAATTTCTGGAAGGAACATAGAACCCGGCGATGTGATTATAGGTTTACGAAGCTCAGGAATTCACAGCAACGGTGTGTCGTTGGCTAGGAAGATTTTGTTTAAACGGTGGGGTGGAAGATATGATGCTCACGATATTCCGGAGGAGTTGGATAGAGAAATAGTTTACGAGGTTTTGGAACCCACGATGATATATGCCAAACCTCTGCTTAAAGTTACAGAAGAGATGAAAGTGAAAGCGGGAATACACATAACCGGTGATGGATATTTAAAATTTGATCGCTTAACAAAGTTTTCTGAAGGCATAGGATTTGAATTCAACAATTTCAAACCGCAACCAATTTTTGGATTAATTCAGAAAACAGCTTCTGAACTTGATGGTGTAGTAACAGATGAAGAGATGTTTAAAACCTTCAACATGGGATGGGGATTCGCGATAATAGTGGATAGAGCAGATGGAGATACAGCCGTGGATCTGATGGAGAAAATTGGAATGCAAGCAGAAGAAATAGGGCACATAAGTGATTCTGAAGGAATAAAAATACTATTCGAAAATGGAAGAATTATTTTAAATTAGCTGTTTGCTTCATTGATGATAAAAGTGTTTAAATGTCTTGAAATTTTAAACTTAGCCTATGAAGTTTCAGCTAAGAATCGAAGTTAGTCTAAAACCGGGACATAGCGACCCGGAAGGTGAAACCACAGCACATCTTCTGAATGAACTCGGCTACAAAATTGAAAGAGTAAATGTTAGCAAAGTCTATAGTGGAATTCTTGAAACAGAATCTTTGAAAGAAGCTCAAATGAAAGCTGAGGAGATGTGTAAGAGACTTCTGGCAAATCCAACTAAGGATAATTACGCAATTATGATCGAGGAAGAAAAATGAATGGACGCCTCTACAAACGCAGAAAAACATCTTTCCCACTTTTGGAAATAAATGTGCTTGAGGCTAATGAACAACAGCTTCTAGAAATCAGTCAAGAAACAAGTATAGGTTTAAACTTGAAAGAAATGAAGGCTGTTCAAGAATATTTTATGAAGCGGAAAAGGAACCCAACTGATATCGAACTTCAAACAATCGGGCAATCATGGTCTGAACATTGCATTCACAAGACTTTCAAAGGAAGAATAAAGATTGATGGAAAAGAAATTGACAGCCTCTTTAAAACATACATTTCAAAAGCTACAAAAAAAATTAACCCAAACTGGTGCTTTTCCGTCTTCGAAGACAATGCCGGAATAGTTCATTTTGACGAAGACTATGGAATAGCAATTAAAGTTGAAACACACAATCATCCGTCGGCGGTAGAGCCCTTTGGTGGCGCAGCAACAGGCGTAGGCGGTGTAATCCGTGATGTATTAGGTGTTTGGGCAGACCCTATTGCATGCATGGATGTTTTAGGCTTCGGCCCGTTGAATTACATGTATGAAAGGATTCCATCAGGCATAAAGCATCCGAAATATGTTTACATGGGTGTTGTAGCTGGAATTGGAAGCTATGGGAATAACATGGGAATTCCAACTGTGAACGGAGCCATATATTTTGATGAAAGCTATGTTGGAAACGTTGTTGTCTACTGCGGATGTATAGGATTGCTTCCATTGAAAAAGTTTAGGAGCAACGCAAAACAAGGTGACATTATAGTCTTAGCTGGAGGCAAGACTGGCAGAGACGGAATTCACGGCGTAACCTTTGCCTCTGCTGAGTTAACAGAAAAGTCAGAGGAAGTTTCGAGACCAGCAGTTCAGATTGCGAACCCAATCGAAGAGGAAAAATTGAAAAGGGCGGTAATTGAAATTCGGGACTTAGAACTTGCTTCAGCAATAACAGACCTTGGTGGAGGCGGTTTATCTTCAGCTGTGGGCGAAACAGCGAGAAGGTTTGGTTGCGGTGCCATTGTCGAACTTGAGAAGACTCCTTTAAAGTATCCTGGTTTGGCTCCTTGGGAGATTTATGTTTCTGAATCCCAAGAAAGGATGCTTCTAGCTGTACCTCCTAAAAATGTTGATCAGGTTCTTGAAAATTTTGAGAAGGAAGATGTTGAAGCCACAGCTATTGGAAAATACACTACGGATAAGGTTTTACGAATTTATTATAAAGGTGAGAAAATTGCAGAACTGGACATTCCTTTGCTTTTTAAGCCGCCAAAAATTACGAGAGTCGCAGAGTACAAGCCGCCAAACTTTGAGGAACCAAGATTCTCAGAGCCAGAAAATCTAACTGAAACACTCTTACAGCTTTTGTCTGCACCTAACATTGCTAGTAAGGAAGATGTGATACGTACATATGACCATGAAGTGAAAGGGAACACTGTGCTGAAGCCGTTACATGGCGAATATGGCGGCCCGAACGACGCAGCTGTAATAAAACCTTTAGTCGATTCTTGGAGGGGTATAGCAGTCTCGTGCGGAATGAACCCGAACTATGGGAAGATTGACGTTTATTGGATGGCTGCGTCAGTGATTGATGAAGCGATAAGAAATAATGTAGCCGTCGGCGGTAGAAGAATAGCGCTACTCGACAACTTCACGTGGGGGAACCCTGAAAAACCGGAGAAGCTTGGCAGTCTTTTAAAGGCTTGTGAAGCATGCTACGACTTGGCAACAGCTTTTGGAACACCGTTCATTTCAGGCAAAGACAGCTTGTACAACGAGTCTCCGCTTGGGCCTGTCACACCAACACTTTTAATCACAGCTTTAGGCATAGTCCCAGACATCCGCTCAACAGTTTCAATGGACATTAAGGCTCCAGATAACTCAGTTTACATAGTTGGACAAACACTCAAAGAGTTAGGTGGTTCAGAATACTTCAAGTTGAGAGGATTCCTTGGAAAAACTGTACCTAAAGTGCGACCCAATCAAGCTGGAAAAATCTTCAAAGTCATCACTAAAGCGGCGGATCTAGGGCTAATTGAGACATGTCATGATCTTTCTGAGGGCGGCCTAGCTGTAGCTGCTGCAGAAATGGCCTTTGCTGGTGGGTATGGGATGGAATTGGATCTGCGGAACGTTCCATGTAAAGACTGCAATCGTAACGACTTTACTCTTTTCTCCGAATCTAACAGCCGCTTTTTAGTGGAGGTTTCAGAGGAAGCCAGAGAAAATTTTAAGGATTTGATGAAGGGAAATGTTTATGCTGAGATAGGCAGGGTAACGAAGACTTCGCGTCTATGTATTTATGGATTAAACGGTGAAGTTGCTGTAGATGCTTCTATTGATAATTTGTTGACGAGTTGGAAGCGAACATTAAGTAATGGGGTTTGAACCGTGAAACGAGAAGAAATAAAGGTTTGTGTTTTACGTGTAGGCGGAACAAATTGTGATACGGAAACGAAACGCGCCTTTGACGAATTAGGTGTCCAAACTGAAGTCGTGCATGTAAACGAAATGGTTAAACGTCGAAACCTTTTAGAATACAACGCCCTAGTGTTTCCTGGAGGCTTCTCCCACGGGGACTATGTGCGTGCAGGAGCGATATGGGCGAAGTTGATACTCGCAAAATTACATAAAGAATTAAAAACTTTCGTTTATGAAAACCGTCCAATTCTTGGCATATGCAATGGCTTCCAAGTACTTGTTGAGGCTGGCTTACTTCCAGGTTTTGACAATATAAGCCCGTATCCAAAGGCGGCTCTAGCCACCAATTTTCCACCCGGCTACAACTGCCGATGGATTTACATCAAGCACGAAAACAATGAAAAATGCATATTCACACGAAAAATACCTAAGGGAAAGATTCTGCGAATGCCAGTTGCACACTCTCAGGGTAGATTCATATTCACAAAAGAAAAAGAGAAGCAGCATTTAAATAGACTTTACGAGAATGACCAGCTGGTTTTCAGATACTGCGACAAGAACGGTGAATATGCTGAAGGACGGTTCCCGACAAACCCGAACGGTTCTTTCCATGACATAGTGGGCATATGCAATCCTGAAGGAACAATATTCGGTTTGATGCCCCACCCTGAAAGAGCCTTCTACTGGTGGCAGCAACCAGACTGGACCAGACAAGCGCAAATGCCACAATACGGTGATGGAAAACCAATCTTTGAAAGCTTAATCGAGTACCTATTGAAGAAGTTTTAAGTCTTCAAGGTGTGGAAGCCCGGGCCTGGCACCCATTTTCATTATGCATCTCGAAGCAACAAAATTCCCTATTCGACCACATTCATAAAGGCTTTCACCATGTATCAAACCGTAGAGGAAACCTGCACAAAA
>DAOVFL010000039.1 GCA_030672945.1 Candidatus Bathyarchaeota archaeon
GAAGGCTTCGAGCTTCGTCGCCCTTTTAACTTGGCGACATGCCCGTGTTCACGAACTATTTGGGCTAACGGTGAGTTCATGTTAGAGGTTACAAGTCCCATGGAAAACTTCGACGTCCTTTTATCTTCAATGTATCTTGCCAAATCTTGCGCAATTGCCAGAGAGTCTCCGGAGAGGCCGCTTCCAGAGTTGATTAATAGCAAGATCTTTTTGTATCTTCTTTCAAGTTCGGCTGCCGCATCATACATGCTTTTCCCAGGAAAACCTGGGTCGTCGGGAGTCAACACCACTTTGTTTCTCCAGCCTATCTGGCTCATTGCAATTTGACTCATCGCAGCGTTCAAGGAATACAATGACCTTCCAGATCCGCCACAGACCACACAGTTTGCAGATTTTAAATCCTCATACAGTGGCAACAGTTTCTTTCTTTTTATATCAAGAATGTTATCTTGTATCCTGTTAACGTATCCTACATCGCTAACCTTACTTCTGATCGCACTCACACCTTGTTAAAGAAAATGCCTCTAACAATTTAAATCTTCAACCATTATGCGCGCCCGTCGATCGATAGGTGTTTGCATAGACTTTCCCATGGAAAATGCATGCATGCAAAAGAATTAATAAGAATTGAGAGATAGTTGAGAGTATGAAACATAGAAAAGCGCCGTGCGCGGTTTAAGTATGATGAACTCGAAAAATCCAAAGGATATTTGTCTAGACTTGAAGTTTGAACTCATATGCATATGACTTGGAAGGAGTTCATCGCCAGTCTAATGATCGAGCCAGTCATCAAGACTATTCCAAGGATTCGGGAGACTGGTCCTCTTTTAGAATTTCCTATTACGTCAGAAGTCCCCAAGCAATAGTAATTAATGTTCTGAAAGAACCGTTTGACGACTCAACCCGCTTGCAGAAACCAACTCACCAATAGTTATGGAGCAAACCTTACCTCTCTCCAGAACCAGCGCAGCAAACTCTAACTGCCACCAAGGAATCACACAATCACCGCAATAATGTAAAATATTAACAATTGAAAAACATTATTGCTCAATTAAGCAACACGCTAGCGCGCGACCACCGTAGGCTACACAGTAACTGGCCGTGTTGGCTTTCGGTTTTTTCACCAGTTTCTTGGAAGAGAAGGTTTCTTCCCTAAACGATTCAAGAGGGAGGAATGGTTCCTTTTTTCTGGTACACAAGCCTTTTCTTGATTAAGTCCTTGACTTCTTCGAGGAATCGTTCATCCTTTTCCAAGCTTAGAAACTCGGTGCGCAAGTCTTCGAAGCTTTCAGGCATCTCAATTCGGACGATAATGAATGGTTTTCCTATGGCCATCTCAAATTCCCTCTTCTCCTCTTCATATTTTCTCTCGTTTTTCGGTTTTCCTGACTTGAACCATTTCTTGATTTTTGTCAATTCCATCACACACCTATCAATCCAAATCTTACTGCAAGATAAAGAGTTGAGAAACCTAACTGAAGTATTGTAGTTGTTAAACCTACTTTCACGAAGTCACGAAAGTGTACCGAGATTCCTTCCCGTTTAAGAGCACCAATAGCCATCATA
The DNA here is from genome assembly GCA_030672945.1 of Candidatus Bathyarchaeota archaeon. Taxonomy (GTDB): domain Archaea; phylum Thermoproteota; class Bathyarchaeia; order Bathyarchaeales; family Bathycorpusculaceae; genus SOJA01. The sequence goes on from DAOVFL010000039.1 coordinate 1,567, forward strand.
GGCACAGAGCCGCTTAAGGGTGTCGTTGCACCACCAAGGTTTGTGCCGAGAACAAGCGCTGACCACACGGCGCGCGCTAGATTGAAGCAAAAAACAAAGCCGAAACCTATCTTAAACGAGCAATCAGAGTTAAAGAATCAACACTGGAAGCATTCATTGAACCAAAACAACCCAATTTCAAACGTTTATTACATTCTTTCATAGATGACAATAGACTTAAAAGAGCCCAACAAATCAAGGACGATGAACTAAGACTGTTAGAAGAAACAGAAGACCGTATAGAAGCCCTCATAAGAGGCTACCACATTGTCATAGACCTTGAAACCAACATAATCTTACATGACTGCGCTGACTGGAGCCGAGTACTGCAAAGGAGGAAGTTATGCAAACACATCGGAAAACTGTTACTCACAATAGATAGAGAAAAAGCCATAGACATACTCGGAAGATTATCCGAACAAAAAGAAAAATGGATCTTCAAATCCTACACAAATCAGTAATCTTTATGCTCTCAAAATGAAGGCGACTCCAAGAAAACAGAGAAACAAGCTAGCACGCGACTTTGTACCGCGTACTTTATACGTTTAGGTGCCAGACCATGAATCCAAGTAAAACCCCAAAGATCAAAGCCAAAAAAGTTGAAAAACCACCTTACATTATCGATCGATCTAGGCTTCACCGTTTCGACAGCAGGAACATAATTTTTCGAAGAGTAATGTGGGATTCGTCATGGAAAGGCTACAAGCGAATGTACGACGAAAAAGTTCTAAGCATAATTGCGGAAGGAAAACCTGGTTACTCCAGAGTTGACTTTGCGTTGGCTTATGCGTCTTGGATAGTACATGATGCTTTTGAAGGCGGTTTTTCATGGAAAAAAATCAGGTTGAATAAGGCTCCAGTGGACACTATTGGAATTGATTGGGCAAAAACGAAATACGAATCTGATGATCCACGTAGAATGAGCATTTTCATCAAACGGGCAGCAAGGCTTTTCGGTGCATCAATGGTTGGAGCCTGCAAGCTTAACAGAGACTGGATATATGCAGATGTTGATGTTCCTAAGAGATTCAAAAACGTAATTGTCATGGCGGTTGAAATGAATGCGGATGGAATCGCAACTTCCCCAGCTGTTCCAGCTGCAGCTGCCACTGGGATTGGCTATTCAAAAATGGCTTTTATACTTTCAGGTGTGGGCGAATTTATCAGGAATCTCGGATATGAAGCGGTACAATGTGGAAACGATACGGCTTTAAGCATTCCACTTGCTATTGATGCTGGACTCGGAGAACTAGGTCGCAATGGCTTGTTGATAACGCCTCAATATGGTCCAAGAGTTAGACTCTGCAAGATCTTGACAGATCTTCCACTGGAATTTGATAAACCCACAGAGTTCGGTGTAAAAGAATTCTGTAAAAAATGCAGGATGTGTGCTGAACATTGTGAAGCAGGTGCAATTTCAATGGATGATGAACCAAACTTTGAAGTGGCTTGTCGATCTAATAATCAGGGAGCTTTAAAATGGTATGTTAATGTTGAACGATGTTACCTCTACTGGTGTGAAAATGGTATAGACTGTTCGACATGCATAAAGGTTTGTCCATACAACAATGCGTCACCAAGGAAAGTTGCTCTTTCTCCGAAAGAATTTTGGGATCAAGTGAAAAGTAACCAAGATAATAGCCATTATGATAGTTGAATTGCAAATAGCAAATCGCACAGGTCAAGGCATCTCAGCTTAGAAAGTTTCATATGCCTTTTTTCCATAGTTATCTACATGATTGAAGGACTTGAATTTTTAGTTTCAGGAATAATTCTTGGTCTTACAGCAGGAACATCTCCTGGACCTCTTCTTGCTTTAGTTTTTTCTGAAACTTTAAAGTATGGGAAAAAAGAAGGAATAGAGATCGCGGTTTCTCCTTTGATTACAGATTTACCAATTGTACTTTTTGTACTGTTCATACTGACAAACCTAAGAGGATATAATTTTATAATCGGAACGATCTCTCTGTTTGGTGCTTGCTACTTGATTTATTTAGGCATTAAGAGTCTGAGAGTAAAAATTAGCGGATTCAAAGTTGAATTTGCAGAAGATGCTCTGAAAAAGGGTGTTATCGCAAATTTCCTGAGTCCTCATCCTTATTTGTTTTGGCTCTCTATTGGCGGTCCAATGATATTCAAAAGCTTAGAAATACATATCTCCCCAACAATTCTTTTCATCCTAGGATTTTACAGTCTGCTTGTCGGGTCAAAAATAAGCATTGCTTTTATTGTAGGTGAATCTAAGTCCTTCGTTGAAAGCAAGTATTATCTGTACATTATTCGAGCTTTGGGGGCCGTATTAATCTTGTTTGCATTGATTTTCGTGAAAGACGGTCTAAAATTAATCGGCTTATTTTAAGGCTCACCAAAGAGGGAAATCTTCTAGGAGTCTACGTACTCAAATCTTCATTAAAAAGCTGTAACCTTACAATTCAGTAAGTCAATTTCTGGGGAGCCCTTTTTTTTGATAAGACTTTTAACCTATTACTCCTTACAATGGCTGAGGTTGCGAAGATAGCGAAGAAAAAGAAAACTAAAACTCTACCGTGCGGTTGTAGATACAGGGATGAAGGTTGGTTATTAGTACGCATTCACGAATGCGACTACCACAAACGAAAACGGACAACAAAGCGACCATACCGACCTAAAGCCGAATGCGTAAGACCATAGCGATAACCGCCAACTTCATGAACTTACAAAGCGTCAATTAGACTGACAAGACATAACTTTTTATACTATGTGAAGCAGTCATAGAAGACTCGCTTATTTGAACACTAGTCTCCATATAGCATGCAAGATTCTCATGTGTATTTTTTTGGGTTTATTTCCTGCAATATGGATTATGTGAAACTTTATTTTGGTGGTTTCTTTCGAGTATTAGTAGACGAATACGATGAAGAACCTATTAGTGTCTGTTGAAGAACTGAAGAAGAGTAGAGTAAAAAGTTTAGTAGATACTCGCTTGAGAGAATTCAAAGAACTCGGTAATGGATCGAACAATGAAATTTTTAGAGAACTTTGTTTTTGCATCCTAACTGCCAATTCTAGTGCTGAAAAATGTATGAAAGTTCAGATAGATCTGGGAGATCAGTTCCTTACTCTTTCAGAGTCCAATTTGGCAAAAAAATTAAAGGAACTTGGTTACCGCTTTCCTAACACAAGAGCAAGATATATTGTGAATGCAAGGAGATACAAGAACTCGATAAAAGACGTTATTGGAATGTTTTATGATGATGAATTAAGAGGATGGCTAGTTGAAAACATAAAAGGAATTGGATATAAAGAGGCGAGCCATTTCCTTAGAAATATTGGATACGCTGATTTCGCCATTATAGACTTCCACATAATTGATTCCCTAACCAAACATAAAATAATTGAGAAGCCAAAAGGTCTAACGAAAGGGAAATACCTAGACATTGAAGGCTTGCTGAGAAAAATCGCGAGAAAATCAAACCTCAACCTAGCAGAGTTGGATCTGTATCTATGGTATTTGGAGACCGGAAAAATACTGAAGTAAACTTCAGTATCAGCACATACAAATGAAGAAGATGTTCAATAAAAGTTAGCTTAATTCGTGCGTGCGAATTTTTCAAGAAGACCTAGCTGTTCTTCTAGAACAAATATTCCTGCTTGACACAATCAATCCTGACTAGACATGACTTGAACACGATAAGCTAGGATCTTTAGATGATGATGAAAAACCGCAATTAAACTGTATGTGCATATGACATATACTGTAGCTGTCAACAGAATGGAGAAATACGTGCTGAAGGAAGTTTACATTTGCGCAGGATTTGAATTTTCTATTTGACTTGGAGGAAAATGGGTGCAAGACATCTTATTATGGGGCGAGTGCGTAATATTTATATGTGTCGATTTGTATTAGATAAATGACGAATTTAAAATTAAAATTATGAAATTAAGGAGCATGGTAATCAAATTGTCTGAAGACCTTAGTGAAGAAATGAAAAGGATCAAGGAAGAACTTGCAGACTTAAAAGAGCAACTCAGAAGAATTGCGGAAGGAGATGGGGAAAGAAGACGCGGATTATACATTGACCTTGGTGACCGCGTACACAAGTATGTTGAAGACGTAATGGAAGGAGTTGCTGAAGGTATACACGGCGAACTTGAAAAATCAATATTCATTGGGCCAAAAGGCGTTAAAATCCTAACGGAACGACCCTCACACAGAAGAGAGTATAGGATCGAGGTTAGCTTTCCTAAAGTAGCTGAAGTCATGAGTGCCTTAGGTCATGAGCATAGGCTGAGAATACTAGACGAACTTATGAGTGGTGGAAAATACATTAACGAGCTGCAAGAGAAGCTTTCCGAGATAACTACTAGTACGCTTTCAAGCCATCTCAACGTGCTTGAAGAAGCTGGATTAGTGGTTCAAGAAAAAGTTAGAGGACGCTATCTCATCACCATACCAGGCAGAACCGCTTACAAAATGGCAAGACGTGTTACAAGATTTCTGGAAAGAAGGAACTAGAAATGATATGGAAAAACTACACGTTGGACGACACCACTTCAAAAGCAACTGAACAAATAGTACTGTGGCAAACAGAAAAAGGACTCGTAGAAATCAACAAAAACACATTAGCTATTGCAATAAAATTAGATGATCGCCGAAAAGGCTACATATTACATGGTCAAGGTAAATTTCTTTTGGACACCATAATTGAAACGGAAGAAGGCGCAATCGGCAAATCCGTTGAGAAGGAACTAGACGAACCCTTCCTAACGCTGGGGGACATAGAAGAAATACAGAAACGCCTTGTAAAAGCGAGCGATGAAGACTTCACCAAAATGGGTTATGGGCACCAACCTGAATTTGTAACTAAAGCAGAAGACCTGTGTGACCAGTTTTTCACAAAGGGGATGCATAGTCATCGATGTTTCGATGGAGATCGTGGTGTTATCTTTGCCTTCCAAAATGAGACCAATAAATTAGACATCCTTATCGTAAAAGGTTCCAAACTGGTCTACAAGGCGACGGACATGGCATTTGTATTAAATAAAAACAATGTAGTTCTGAAAAGCCAAGGTGGAGTGGTTTGTAAAATAAAGAAAAATCAGTCATTATCAAGAAAGGCAAGTCAGCCATGATTAAGAATAGTGTTTTTGCCAATAATCGCTACTGAATATTGACGTATATTTATAAATCAACTACCGACTTAATACTCCCTCTTTTTTCCCGTCGAAAGTTATACACAACAGATTAATTTATCTGATGGTCGGAAAACCCGGCGCGTACATAAAGCACAGGCGGAAGCTTTCTATTTCCAGAATAGTTTGTATGTGAAATAACGTCTTTATTTGAATTGAATATTTCTATCAATTTGTGGAAGAAGGGAGGAGGCTTCTACGCGCGAATATTATGTGGGACTAGATATTATGCAAAGAATTCTCTCAGATCCGATTTGGAGCAAGAGAGCCAGGAAGGTTAGTTGTAAGAATGAGTTGCGTAGGCTTCTTTTAGAATTTTGCAGCGAAAATGGCGAAGTAATAAAAGTAAACGATACAACTATTCTCCTATTCTCGGATCACCAGCAATAGCGCATGCTTTTCCCTTCAATTTCTAGATCTGTGAGTTCCACTGTTTCTCCGAAAAGCTTTACCGTACTCTTTTAATACAGATTTTCCTTCTCTTTTTTAAGAGAATATTAGTAATCTTATGTAGGAACATTAGACTTGACCAAGATTTGTACGCACGAAACATTGCTACATCGTCAATGAAGCAGAACCTTGTTACAAATTATTTAACTGAGGAATATGTGATGATAAGTTAATGAAAGTGAAAAAGAGATGCGTTTTTAACGAAATTGACGAAAAGGCTAGAGTGTTAAAGATAATTGAACTGTTGGAAAAGGAGTATCCAGACGCGAAGATAGCCTTAAATTACACGAATCCTCTGGAACTATTAATAGCTACCATTCTTTCAGCTCAATGTACTGACAAAAGGGTGAACATTGTAACAAAGACTCTTTTTAAAAAGTATAGGGCGGTAGAAGACTATGCTAATGCAAATTTGAATGAAATTGAAGAAACCATAACATCTACAGGTTTCTACAGAAACAAAGCCAAAAATATAAGAAAATGCTGCCGAATACTTGTTGAAAAGTTCAATTCTCAAGTTCCGAAAACAATGGATGAAATGCTTGAGCTACCGGGGGTAGCAAGAAAAACTGCAAA
>DAOVFL010000021.1 GCA_030672945.1 Candidatus Bathyarchaeota archaeon
CGTACGGATAACACCGAACATTAAAATGGAGAAGATAGGAAAAGGAGCAAAACCAACTTTTACATCACCTCCCTACCCTGAACAAAACCTTCAACTCCCAAAAATCGCAATAATAAGCACTGGTGGAACGATCGCCAGCCGAGTTGACTATCGAACGGGAGCAGTGCGACCAGCCCTAACAGCAAGCGATCTATACAGTGTTGTTCCGGAACTGGCTAACATAGCACGAATAGACACACAAATACTATTCAGTCTTTTCAGCGAAAACATAACGCCCAAACATTGGACGAAAATAGCCAAAGCAGTGGCCAATCAAATTTCTGAGGACGTGAATGGCGTAGTAATAGCTCATGGAACAGACACCATGGGTTACACGGCTGCAGCATTAAGCTTCGCCCTGCAAGACCTTCCAGTTCCAGTAATAATTGTAGGTTCACAACGTTCAGCAGATAGACCAAGCTCAGATGCAGCAACAAACCTTATAGGAGCAGTGACAGCAGCAGCAAAAGCACCATTTGCTGAAGTATCCGTTGCAATGCATGAAATAACATCAGATACATCTGTAATCCTTCATAGAGGTACAAAAGTTCGAAAATGCCACACTAGTAGAAGGGACACCTTCAAATCTGTAAATACTACACCAATAGCTAGAGTGCAAAACCAAAAAATAACCATGCTTACAGAAGAGTATCGGAAACGCGACTCTTCAAGGAAGCCTACATTGAAACTGGAATTTGACGAGAAAGTTGCTTTAATAAAATTTTATCCAGGCATGAACCCGGGAATAATTGATTGGTACGTGGAGAAAGATTATACGGGTATTATTCTTGAAGGAACAGGTCTAGGCCATGTAGGCAGCTACATTTTTAGTTCGATACGAAATGCTATAGAGCACAACATTATTGTAGGCATGTCTTCCCAGTGCATCTGGGGTCGTGTGAACATGAACGTTTATGATCAGGGTCGAGACTTGCAGGCTCTAGGTGTAATTGCCTTGGATGATATGCTTCCAGAAACAGCGATGGTTAAACTCATGTGGATTTTCGGACAGACGCAAGATGTGGAAGAAGCAAAAAAACTATTGAAAACAAATATTTCAGGTGAATTTTCACCACGAACTCTTCCTTAAAAATAAGGACTGCTTAAGGATGGAACATGTGCAAATGAATTATGAGAAAATCGGGCTGAAAGTAGGCTTGGAAATCCATCAGCAATTGGGCACTCCAACAAAATTATTCTGCAATTGTAAACCAGAACTCTTTAAAGAAGAACCAGAAATAACATTTCTACGTAAACTCCGTCCAACACAAAGCGAGTTAGGTCAAATAGACAGAGCAGCTTACTTTGAATTTCAGAAAGGAATAAAAATTCTTTATGAAGCAAATAGGGCGACTTCATGCCTCGTTGAAATGGATGAGGCGCCACCTCACCCGTTGAACATGGAAGCTGTTGAAATAACTTCAATGGTAGCTTTGATGATGAAAGCCAAACTGGTTGACGAAATCCATGTAATGCGTAAAACAGTCATAGACGGTTCAAACACTACAGGATTCCAAAGAACATGTGTAATAGCCCTGAATGGTGAAATCAAAGTTGGAGAAAAAACTGTTCCAATTCAACATATAAGCCTAGAAGAAGATGCTGCTAGAAAAACAAGTGAGGAAAGCAACGTAATACATTATCGTATAGACCGTTTAGGCATACCGCTAATAGAAGTTACAACGGCGCCCGTAATAAAATCACCCGAAGAAGCTGAAGATGTTGCATTAGCAATTGGAAGAATTTTAAGAGCTACCGGAAAAGTGAAAAGGGGCTTAGGCACAATCCGCCAAGACATAAACATATCGATTCAGAATGGTGCGCTCGTAGAAATTAAAGGGGTTCAGGAACTTGAACTGCTCCCACTTGTCGTAGAGTACGAAGTCCAACGGCAATTGAAACTTGTAAACATAAGTGAAAAACTAAAAGCAAGAAAAGCAAAGGAAGAGAACATTAAAGAAGAATTTTTCAACGTAACAGACGTTTTCAGACATACAACATGTAAAATTCTACGTAAGGCTCTAGACGAAAAACAGCGGATTCTAGCCGTAAAACTTGCGAAATTCAGAGGTCTTCTTAAACAGGAATTGATGCCGGGTTCCCGTTTAGGAACAGAGATGGCTGATGTAGCATGTTTCTGGGGAAGAGTTGGAGGGATATTTCATACAGATGAACTACCGGCGTATGGAATAACAGCGAAAGAAGTGGAAAAACTAAGAGATGCTGTTGAAGCCGATAACCAAGATGTTGTGGTGTTTGTTGCTGATAACCCGGAAAATGCGAAAGATGCATTGAAAGCTGTTGTCGGAAGAGCTCGAGAAGCCATAAAGTGTGTACCAGAAGAGACACGTGCACCTAAACCAAATGGAACAACACGTTACATGAGGCCTAGACCTGGATCTGCAAGAATGTACCCAGAAACAGATATCCCTCCATTACAGATAACAGAAGAGTATATACATAGGATTATTTCGCGATTGCCAGAGTTGCCTGAACAAAAACTTAAACGTTTAATGGAAGAGTATGAGATAAATCAGAAATTAGCTAGGCAAGTTTTAGATTCCAAATACAGCGAAATGTTCGAAATTATAGTGAAAGAAAGCCATGTTTCGGCAACAACAGTTGCTGCATTTTTGACTGAAACACTGAAGGCTTTAGGACGAGATAAGATTCAAGTTGATAAAGTTTCGAAAGATCAAATACAAGAAATTTTCAGTAAAATAGGCATTGGAGAATTGACAAAAGAAGCTTTACCAAACGTCATTATTTGGTTATCAAAACATGAGAATAAAAGTGTACAAGAAGCAATTGAAGATCTTGGTCTGAAGGTTATATCTGAAAATAAGCTTAGAACGTTTATTGATAAGGTGATTGAAGATAACAAAGGTTTGATTCAAGAAAGGGGTAAAAACAGTTTTGGCGTGCTCATGAGCATCGTAATGAGTAACCTGCGAGGTAGAGTAGACGCCACCTTAACCAGTAAAACGCTGAAAGAAAAACTGAAAGAATTTATGCGTTGAAGAGTTTTCACATGCTTTTCTTAGTACATTAACTGTTTCTGGTAACACTCTTATGTTTTCACTACAGTAGTAGCAGATTTTGGATTCTGCGAATATTAGTCTTATATACTTTAAACATCAATCTGAACCCTTTACGTTTTCATCTGATTTTATTAGTCATCTCTTCACGTCCGCGGTTTAACTCAGTTTGTAGTTTTCAACACTTTCCTTCAATATTTGAATCTTTAACGCGCGCGCTTTTCTGTTGTATCCTCAGTTTCATATTTTTTGCATGACTTCACGCTGTCTCCGTTTCATAAATTACATTATAGTTCCACAAGTGTGTTTACTGATGGCGGGCACATGAAATTAAATTGAAGATTTCTTCATACTTGATATAAAGAAGAGGTAGATAATAGTTGTATGACGTATGAAATGACTAGGTTTTTTCTAAACGGTTTGTACAATGGTTTTATTCTTGTTACCACCATATAGAAATGGTGATAAATGTGACGAATCAAATTATTGAGGAATTGAAATCACTGCTAAAAAACTTGTTACCGATCCTTTTCGCCTGTTTGTTCGGTTATTCGGTGTGTTTTTGGCTGATATTTTTACAATGGTTTGGCTTAATTCCAATAGCCTTAGAAGTTGCACCGATATATATAATCCTACGAAGAAGAGAAAAAGCATATGAGGAACTAGTGAAAGGTCCTGGCGGAGGAGATGCTAAGAAATTCCTTTCTCCTAAAGAGTTTCAAGAACATATACAATACTTAATAGACCTAAAGACAAAAGAAAAACGCTAATCTTTACTAACTTGAACAGTTAATAAGGCACTAAAAAATCGTACTTCTATATTTTAAGTGCTAGATATGCTATATTCAGAATTCATGATTTTCTTTTCATCTTCAAAACATCTTACCGGCTACGTATAAACTTATAAAGGATTCCGTATCTGAATAGACATGCAAGAATTGGATTTCCAAGAAAAGAAAACTAGTTCTGACATAATGAATAGGAGGTGTAGTCTACATGTCATACGGGAGAGAACCTAGAGAGATGCACAAGGCAGTCTGTGCTGATTGCGGCAAGGATTGTGAAGTACCATTCAAGCCTGATCCAAGCAGACCAGTCTACTGCAGAGAATGTTGGGAGAAGAGAAGAGGACCACGTAGAGGAAGATACTAACATTAATGCATCTGACTTTCCAGCATATCTAAATTATCTTTTAAAAACACATTTTTTTATTCATGTCTTTTCTTCAATAGATGATGACAGTTCACCAATATGCCTAGTGTTGTTTATATGTGTATTTTAGGTAGTTCTGGAACGGTGAGGATCACTATTTTTATGTAGATAATCAAGTTTTGTGTTTCTATTCACTGTTATGCTTTTCTTTTTTGCTGTAGGCACGTTTAAGAACCACTGTTCCTACCACGGTGATTATGATTAGCGAAAGTAGCATATAGAGGTGGTTTTGTTGTTTATTTGATATTGAACTGATTTCCAGCTTGACGGTGCCTATATTTGTTTTTATAGTGGCAGTATGTCCTTTGATTGAGGTTACTGTTCCGTTTAATTTACCTAGTGTGGTTTGGATTGTTGCGAAGCTTTCGTTGAGTTCGGTTATTTGGGGTTGGATGTTGTTTATACTTGTTGTTATTTTGCCTAGGTCGGTTTGGATTACTGCTGATGTGTCGTTTATTGCGGTGAGCTGTGCGTTTATCGCCTTTAACTCCAGTTGTATTGATCCGAAGTTAGTTTGAATTGTTGCTGCTGTGCTGTTGATTGCTGTCACCTTCGCGTTTATTACACTCAGATCTGAACTGATTAATCCCATGGTTGAATTCAGGAATGCTGTTTCGTTTTCAATGTTTATTAACGTAGCGTTGATTCCGTTAAGCGTCAACTTTATCATCCCTGAATCAGTCTTCAAGGTTCCAACGTTACTGTTAACATTAACTAATAAGGCATTCCAACCTGTTAACGTGGCACTCACCAAAAAATCTTCGAAAGATACGCCGTTAAATGAAAGGTATTCCGCTTTGACAATCAATACATATACGCCTTCAGAAGCGTTCAAAGGTAATGTATAAGGTATCCTGTAGAAACCCCTACTTACATGTTCTATAGAAAAAGTCAGGTTCTCGTAGAGCTCACCTTCATGATAAAGTGTCGCAGTAAGATTTGCGTCTACAGGTTCGCCCAGACGAGAAACCAGGATATAAAAATCTGCTGTTTCGCCTTGGAAATGAAGCTCTCCTGCTTTTACTTGAACATTCACTGTAGGACGCTGAACGTTCACTTCAACTAGTACAGTAGCGTTTATTTCCATGTCATCCATTACGGTTAGGGTTACAGGATAGTCTCCACTAGAAAGATAAGTGTGCTCTGTGATTTTACCGTCGCCTGTTCCATTATCTCCAAAGTTCCATGTGTAATTAACAATGAACCCTCGAGAGCTGTATGATGCAGAAGCATCGAAGATTACTGTTTCGCTGGCAAAGGGGTCGCGCGGCGAATACGTAAAGGAAGCAACAGGTTCCAAATCAGCAACATCAAAGGTGACATCTAAGGTTTGCCAGTACAAGCTATACCAAAGTCCAAGATCGTCCTCGAAATAACAACTGTAATCCAAATTCATGTCCAAATAAAAGATGCCGTTTGGACGGTTTCCCGTAGTTCCCCAGCTGTTAACTATAATCCAATAAGCATTTTCGGGATCATCATCATTATAGCCTACACATAAGACGGCATGCCCTCCACCATTCTCGTCCCAGTAGTGCCCACATGAATAATCTGGGTTCCAAATCACTGTTTCGGGTTGTCCACTCCAGAAACTGTAAAATTGACTCCAATCGTCACCAGTTGGCAAAAAGAAACTAAACCATATTGCTTTGTTTTGTGCGAGAACGTTTTTGATGTTGACGATAGCCGTTTCTTGGGTTACATTATGAGTTTCAATTGATTCAACAGTATACGCCGTGATTGGGTAGTTTGGTTCAGTACTAATGGTTTCCCATGGAACCGATGTTCCGTCGTCACAGGTTTGCCCCCCATCCGCCCAAGCTGCATTAGTATTGGACCATGGTATTGCGAATCCTTCGTTTACATAGAAGCCCGCTAGATCTGTCAACCAGCCTCCGCAGCAAGCCCAGTTTCCTGCAACACCGTCATTGTATTTTGAGTTGAAGTACTGAATAGAAAAGCGATCGAAAAGTTCTGTTTGAACATCCAAAGCAACTTCCATAATGCCTGTTCCAGCCCAAACCCAACAGTTTCCACAAGAACTCTGATCGCGTTCGGATGGAACATAGTTCAAATGGTCGAGAAGGCTGAACTGACCCGTTGGAGGTTCAAGATTCAAATCTATATTAGTATATGGTGCTTGGCTGTAACAGTTAAACCAGTTATGAAGTGTCTCTGAACTAGGCTGCATAATGGGATGACAATAACATTTTTGATTACATGAATACTCGTTCTTTACTCCATACGCCTGACCAGTTACAGGTGACAACATTATTATAAGGAGTAAGGCTCCAATCAACATTCTAGTGTCAATCATTTTATTTGGTAGATTCATTCCGACGTGTAATTTGGTCTTTTTGTTGAGACAATGCAGTTTAGGTATCATAAGTCCGAGATCATTAACCAACATTCGTACACTAATCTTATTGAAATCTCTTTCGGGCAATAACAACCCCTCGAATCAAACGTTTATTATGAATTTAATATTCGTTTACAAGGATTATATAAATCAATTACGGATTTCCGGTTTATTTATTTCTGAGTAGAAATCTCAGACAGAACAACTTTTGTTAAAATATTACGTATACTACCTTAATTTCTATGCAGAAGCCCATACATACCAGTTGCAGTTTTGTTATTCATTAATCAATTATTCTTAAGGATACAACTGTGATTATGATAAAATCTTTACGTAGGTAAACTATACAAATAAAGGATTGTTCATTCATTCTTGGTTGCTTCAGCGAGAAAATCATTCCTTTGACCAACTTCTCATTCTTACAGTATGAACCGACTTCTAGGAAGTTTCTATAACTATGTTTCCTCAGTTCCCATGATAATTTCACAATCATTTAATTCTTTCATGAATCTAAACGGAGTTATCTGGACTGCGTTGGTGATAGTTATTATGACTGTACATTTCCTTTAGGGCAACTCGATGTTAGATTCAATAAAACTTATTTCAATCCATGATCCGTAAGTCATTTAAGCCTTTCTTCATAAAACATAGAAATGCTTAATTCGAAGTATAAACTGGCGAGTCATTAAATTCTTTATTATCTAAGTTGCAAGTTGATAAATGTGTCTAGACTTAAACACTGTCAGAGGAAAGAATTTGATGTAACGTAAGTATTAAACTCTTCCATTAAATCTTGAGGTATCCATTCCTTCTTAGCCACTCAGCTTGATTTCTTTTATATCGCCATATGATGTCACCTCGCGTGTCGTATTGGAAATCCCATGGAGAAACCAAAACGATGTCTCCCAACCTTATCCACATTCTTCTTTTGATCTTTCCTCGGATTCTGCACAAGCGCTCCTTACCATCTTGACAGCTTACCATAATTCGATCGAAACCTAGCATTTTTTTTGCTATGCCAATGACATCGTTAGCCACAGGTAGCTTCATAACATTAAGCTCTTCTTCGCTTTTGACCTTCCTCTTACCCACTCAATCACCTCGGATTTTCCTTTTCCATATCAACTACATAACTTAAATATGTTAGTCTCAATTTCAAGACAGCGAAATCATCTATTACATATTCACGAATTTACAGGCTTCATAAACCGTCTATCCACAGAATACACACTTCCACCAATGAATTCGTGTCTTCTGTGATATTCATTACTCTCTTTTCCGATCTTAATCATCGTTCACTTTTGAACATTTAGGATGAAAAATTGCACGACAAGTTTTTAGCTCTTGCGTTATCAAAAGTACTGATTTGTCTTGTAGCCTACTGCAACGTATGGTTAAGAGTTTTGATACATGACTTTGGTTTTCTCCTGCTTAGACCAACCTAGAAAAAGCGTTACCACGGCAAACTCATATATTTATGAAAGAAAAACGAGATATTAGTCGACTGTTGCCTTGTTTTGTAGTGTTTCTACTCTTTTGTTAGTTTGATTTCCATTGTTGATACCATTCTCGATCTGTTTTCACCTTCTCTCGCCGGCATCTCCTCTGTTCCTATCAAGATTTTGGTTGCCTTCAAGTCCTTGATGAAGCGTCGCCTAGTAATCTCAGCCACGTCAACTGCTGTCGAAATTGCCCGCCCACGCGCCTTCAAAGTTATCTCTTTACCGTCGGATGCAGAGAGACTTGTAATGATAGCTAGAACATAGCTCATTGGCGGCTTGTTACCGATGAAAACAATCCCCGAATCATCAGCCATTTTCCATCACTCCTTTTACTGTTGATTGTAGCACGTAACGTTGTTGTGTTTCTCTTGTCTGTTAACAACGGGACGTTACTGATGTATAACATATAAACTTCCTTATAAATGCAATTAGATGATTGAGCTTCTGATGACGTTTCTTTTATTGAAATCTTCATTAAAACCCTCATCTGATTCAATTCTGCCATTTCTCAGTAACTCATAAACTTCATGGCCGTTCAATCACAGTCCATTCTAGCTGTTTCATCCATCCTGTGAAAGTAGATTAGTGCATTCAACGTTATGTGAAGTTTAGTTGGTGGGTTTTCGTGGATATCCTATATCTCTCGTATCAACATTAGTCGCAATAGGCAACTTTTTTTCTTACGAAGAATTGGTAACGGAGTTCTCATTATGTTCAGATGAGGCTTTCATATGTTGTCTTTGAGTTATATACTCGTATCTTTAACTGTTTGCTAACATGCTTGTGTATCTGCATCTTTCATAGAATATTATCGCGTGTTCTATGCGGTTTTCATCTAAAATAGTGCGTAGATTTCCGAATTTGTTCTGAAAGTTAACGCATGCGCTTCTAAATTCACAAATGCCCTAACATGTTCTACTGATTTACTTTATCATGCGAATTTATCAATCGTCGTTTCCTGCTGTGGCTAAACGATTTAATTTCTCGTTCTCTCTGCATAGCCTTGCTTATACTGGTGAACTCCTCCAAGTAAACTATCTTCTTAGGCTCATGCATCATCGTGTATTTAGCACCTTTGCCCTTTCTATGCTGTTCAACCCGATGTTTCACGTTCTTGGTGTATCCAGTGTAATAGCTACCATCTTTACACAGAAGTATGTAGACATAGTAAGGCATTTATCATCAACTCATAACTAATAAATCAATAAGATAATCTCTTTCAAATAGAATTGTATTGCACGCTATCATATTCTTATATTTATACCATTAAGAACATGATGTTTCTGGATGTCATTTAAACTTGTTCAAACTCTGGATCTATAAACACTCAGTTACATCCATTTCCTTCAGTTATCAAGTAATATTCATGGATTTCAAAAGAAACGAAGTACATGCAAATTGGTATGCTATTGATATTTTATGACCCAACAACCTTAGACCATGCAAAACATGCTTAATTTCTTAATACCCCATTATGCTTTCCACTATCTAAATATGTGAAGAATGAATACTCAAAAAAAGTGAATCCCTCAAGTTTTTCTTTAATTAGTTAAACTCACCTAAAATTTCTTAATGCAATAACCGTTTTCGGTAACAACCTTATGTTTTCACCACAGTAAGGGCACACTTTGAATTCTAGTAATATAGGTTTTCCGCATATTGGACACCTACTTGGATGCCTCGTATTCTTTTCAGACTCTCCGATTCCCCTTTCTAACCGGCTTAATTCAGTTTGTAGTTTATCAACGCTCTCCTTCAATGGTTGAATTCCTTTGACTTCCATTCTCACATTACATGCTATGTCCTTAACCTGCGCTAAAAGAATATTATTCATCACCACCGTTTCATTCATTATGTCAAGTAACTCGCTTTTTTCCTCCAGAATTTGGGACTCCGCAGCACTCTGGCTCTTGGCGTCTGAAAGTATCTTATTCAGAAAAGTTTCTACAGGGTTATCAAAGGTTATCATACATGTGATTCCCCATAGAATGAAAGCTGCCCCAGTGCTTCCCCAAAAATATGATGTGGGTGCTATAACCTGTAGTTTCTCGTTTATGAGTGGGTACAATTGAAACATTTTTGATTGGCTGTTAAAAATTAACACGGAAATCGCATCAATTAGATGTATGAGCGCTACGAAGGTTAGGCTGCTGAAGAGCCATATCCAAATTCCCTTTCTAGTCAAGTATATTCCTCTGCGCGAGGTTTACAATCATATATTATATCTTGATATTTAATATGATATTCCCAATTCAAAATATATCGAAATACGCAAATTCTAAAAGGAGTTAACACTTCTTATATTTCGGGATAATCTTGCCAAATACGATTGGAGAAAGAATAAAAAAAGGAAATTTTGCTTTTAGAATAAAAATGGGTGATTACGAAGTTGAAATCAATGGAGAACG
>DAOVFL010000044.1 GCA_030672945.1 Candidatus Bathyarchaeota archaeon
TGGTGAGATGGACGCACTTGATTATTTAAGGAAGAACGCTTCAGCTGATTCCACAGTCCTAGGAGTTTCAACACGGTCAAACCGTATCGCCTACATCTTTTCAGGCATGAACCACCTTAACTCGCCTTACTGGTTCATGAAAAACAGCAATTATCGGTTTGTAGATGTGGAAAACCCGGAGCTAGCGTTGAAGATGCTCTACTCTCTGAACATAACTTACCTTTACATAACCTCAAAAGATTCGGGGAACCTTCACTCAAACGGCTTCGTAGTTAATCATCTCTTAAATTATCTGCCCATAGCCTTCCAGAACAGTGCGGTAACCATCTACCGGATTCCTAAACTTCATCCTCCCAGTTCAGATTCTAACTTTACGATCGTTGTCCCAGACTACATGTTTAACGCTATCTCTGATCCAAGCGTCTTAACCCAAAAGTCGCCAGGACAAATGTTGTTCAACGAAACTTTCGCCCAGTACGAGGAAGGCAGCAATGGAACACCTGTTTGGAACTCGATAAATGGAACATGGAACAT
This sequence comes from Candidatus Bathyarchaeota archaeon, assembly GCA_030672945.1. Lineage (GTDB taxonomy): Archaea > Thermoproteota > Bathyarchaeia > Bathyarchaeales > Bathycorpusculaceae > SOJA01. The sequence goes on from DAOVFL010000044.1 coordinate 535, forward strand.
TGAAAACGGCACTTACAAAGGAACAGAGAAAGGATGGGTCATCCAACCATCCGTAATATCCAACTTGACGCTATCTGACTTCTCCATTCAAACCAGCTTCAAGATCGATTCAGGCTACTACACTGGAGTCGTCTTCAGATATGTCAATTCATCCAACTTTTATTGGGTTATCATCAGTCGAGATGGACAGTACAACGACGTTTACAAGACAGTTGACGGGAAAGCTTACCTAATTAAGCATTCAACATACAAGCCTGTCGGGACTAACTGGAACACCCTTAAAGTTGACGGTTACGGAGCTCAGTTCAACATCTATCTGAATGGCGAGTTGGTAATATCAACTTCGGATCAACAATTCACACGTGGAAAGGTAGGTGTTTTAGTAGACGCGTCTACTTGTTATTTTGACAACGTTACGGTTTGGCGCCCACATGACATATATGGATATATGGATCAAACCTTCTATCTTCCTATCGATATGATAGCACAGTCCGATTTGCAATACTCTATACAAATCAGTGAAGACTGTAGACAGTTTAACAGCCGGTGTATCCTATTACCTTCAGATCAAGACTTGAAAAGTGAAAAAATGAGTGATTACCTTGATTGGGTAGAGAAGGGCGGACATTTAATAATTCTCAATGGAAATGGCTTTGGTGATTTCGCAAAAACACTTTCAATAAACTCTGACCCTAACGAACTCGTATCTGTAAATCAGATAGTTGGTGAATCTGGAGAAATCAAACTTGAAACCTTGATGGTTCCTTCTCTCTTCTCAAATGATGAAGAAGTGAAGGTTATAGCAAATTATGCTGGTGAGAATAATCGATCAACTCCCTTTGCTTTTGCCAAAAAGATTGGAGATGGAGAAATTCTCTACATGAATATTCACCGCCTCTTCGAAGTTCTCTCCTCCTCAAATGAAACTCAAAATCATGGTCAAACCTCAAATTTTCTAAAACTTGGCAATTTTATATCTTTTCTGAACTTGAATGCGTCAAACTACAAAGAAACCGCTCCAGCCAACCGATGGAAATATCTCGGTTATAATGCAACTCTAATTCGAGATTACGCGAGGTTCCAAGGACATGTTCAGATAGAATCGAATTCCATCTTGATTCCTTATGAACAGATCAGAGTTGGTAAATTGGAGCTAATGAATGCAAATGGAACGATTAATGGGTCTAACGCACCAAACACAAGTGTATATGAAAAAGTAGCTGTTGGTAGTTTTGCTATACGTGGTACGGCTCCTTCAGTAGTAAGCTCTAGTGATTCTTATGTCTTCCCCACGAATTTAGGAGCTTATAGTAGTCTACTATTAGAATCTGGGTTCAACATTTCTCTTCAACTAGCAAATAATAAAGCTGATTTTACCATTCTTGATGGAAACAAAACGTATGAAGTAAATTTAACCTCTGGCACTATCATTATGGAGAACATAACCACTTCAACATCAAAAATTTCAGATGGCTTCAACAATGTGAAGATACCTAACAGTATAGTTGCAAACAATACTATGCTGATGTTTGCACGTATTCCTTTCTTTTCAGTAAAAGGAACAACATTCATTTCTGAAGCTTACATACCAAATTACATCAACTATGTGCATGGCTACCCAGTTCAAATCAACGGCACAACCCATTTCAATTTTGATTGTTCAAGCGCAATGGTTGCCTTATTAACCAACTTTGAATACTCAGGAATGTTCCACACAGAACAAGAAACAACCAAGCTATCAATGTTTTACTGGGAAATAGGAGCAATACCTTGGAGTGAGGTATTAACTTCGCCTCTTTTTGTCATCTATTGTCTTGTTTTGGTCATGCTTGCTGCAAGCATCTATTACATTAAGGCTGAAACGTCCTTCTACAAACAGAAGGAGAATCATAAATGAAGGAGTTGATTTGCTATGCTCAGCTATTTACTCTTACTTAAGAGTCAAACAACACTTCTTAATCAAAATCTTTTGCATTGAGATTGATCGAAATGAATGTAATAGTTTTAGGCGCTGGGTTAGCAGGATTGAGCAGTGCTTACCATCTTCAGAGAAGAGGTCTTGATTACGAGTTATATGAAAGGGATAAAAAAGTCGGTGGATTATGTAGAACAGAAACGGTAAATGGTTTCACTTTTGATCGCACCTTGCATGTTCTTTTCATGAGTAACGAGTATGTTAAGAAATTAGTCAATCAAATGATCGGAAAAAAACTTCTTCTACATAAAAGAAAAGCACTTGTATATTACAAGGGTGCATTTGTTCCATATCCATTTCAAGCCTACTTTTCACTGTTACCCTTCCCAGATGTTGTAGAGGACTGTACAACAGGTTTACTACGGGCAAAAGAGAAAGGTGATGAACACTTTGAAGTAAGGAACTTAAAAGAATGGATATATCATACATTTGGTCACGGAATCGCTAAGCACTTCATGATTCCCTACAACCAAAAATTGTGGAATACACCGTTAGATAGAATATCCTCTGATTGGACTGAGAAATATGTGCCTAGACCTGACATCAACGAAATACTGCGGTTTGCAAGGATGCCCACAAAGATAAAGGAAACATATGGGTACAATATAAAATTTCGATATCCCATCAAAGAAGGTATTGAAATTCTCTCAAAAGCTTTTGAATCACGTTTAAACAGTAGATTTTTGCACCTTAATCACAAATTAGAAACAATTTCTCTTAAAAAAAGGAAGGTTTTCTTGTCAAGTGGGGAAGATATACACTGGGACGTTTTGGTATCCACAATTCCACTTCCCGAGATTATATCATGCATAAAAGATGCCCCACTGGTGATAAAAAGAGCTGCCAAAAACTTAAAATGTGTTTCGATTTACAACTTAAACGTAGGAATAGATGAAAAACAAAAAAGCCTAGCACATTGGATTTACTTTCCGGAGCATACCTTTATATTTCATAGGATCGGTTTTCCGTCAAATTTATCACCTTATATGGCTCCTTCAGGTACATCCTCCCTTTCAGTGGAAGTTTCATATTCCAAATATAAGTCTATATCTATGGAGAAAGCAAATTCGAGGATAGTTAAGGACTTGATGAGAGTCGGCTTAATCGATTCCGAAGATAACATCATTGCAAGAAAACCTTTCATTCTTCCTAACGCTTATGTGATTTATGATCAAAGATACGATGTCAACAGGCAAAAAATCCATTCTTTCCTCAAAAAAGAAAAGATATTCAGCATAGGACGATATGGATCATGGAAATATTCCACAATGGAAGATACCATACTTGAAGGAAAAAACGTGACGGAGCAGATCCTAAACTCTTCCCTGAGATGATTTAGATGCGAGTGGGAATCATGGGTTCTCATTACCATTCAAGCTTACTTTCACAACTTCTAAAAGAAGCGGGTATCGAATCTGAGGAAATCTTAATAAGTCGAAACGTTAAGGGATTTTTCAGTAAAGTCAAAACTAAAGACATAATTCACATAATTTATTCTCATCTGGATGCTTTCACATGGTTATTGTGTATTTTGTTCTTGAAATTATTGAGGAAAAAAGTAATTATGCACTGGATAGGCTCGGATGTATATTCCGCTTTAACTGAAAGAAAAAGCAAGGTTTTGACATTGGCCTTTTCTAGTTTGGCTGATACACATTTGGCTTCGGCCCCATGGCTCATAAAGGAATTAAAGATGTTAGGTATAGAAGCAGCATGGTTGCCGCTAGTTCCTACGTTGAATATTGCTGTCAATCCATTGCCTGAAAAATTTAGAGCACTTATTTATCTCCCTGAAACCAAATACAACTTCTATAATGGACCATTAATGGAAAAATTAGCCAGAGACTTCCCTTCAATTAACTTCTTTGTTGTAGGAAATGAAACTTCAAGAAACGACAGGTCAAACATACAGTTTTTAGGCCATGTAAAAAACATGGAGGAAGTGTACAAAGAGACTTCAGTTTTAGTCAGAATTCCTAGGCACGATGGGCTATCCTTGATGGTTTTAGAGGCATTAGCTAGTGGTAGACACGTCATATATAACCACAAGTTCCCTAACTGTTTCTATGCAAAGACATATCAGGATGCTTGTGAAGCATTGGATCAAATTATGAAAAATGAGAGTATAAATTTGGAAGGCGTGGAATATATAAAAAAGAAACTTTGGAAAAAAGCAAATTTCAGAAAAAATCGTCTCCATTTATTATAGAACTCTAACTCATTAAATGGTCCAGCAATACGATGCACAATTTGAACACAAATGGTTATGTCACCAGTTATCAAGTAATAACACTTTTGTCAAACAAACTCGAATTTATCATCTTTACCGATGCTTTTCCATCTCCAAAAGGATTAAACACGCCTTTTATTTTGTTTTTTGTGTCATCTGCAGCTAGGCACTCCGTAGCTTTTTGAACAATCATTTTCTTATTATTTCCAACGAGTACATTTGCTCCGTACTCCACTGTTTCCATCCATTCAGTATGTTCTCTAAGTGTGAAGCAAGGAGTGTGAAGCCAAAACGCTTCTTTCTGCAATCCACCGGAATCCGTCAAAACAAGTCTTGCATCCGCCGTAAGCTTAAGCATCTCATGATAACTCACTGGATCAATCAACTTCACGTTTCCAGTTTTCTCTAAATTCTTAATCAATCCACTCTGACGTAATCTCTCCATTGTCCTAGGATGAGCTGGAAAAACCATTGTTTCATTCAGCTGAGAAACTGCATCTACAATATTTTTCAGATTTGCAGGATCTTCCACGTTGCTTGGTCGATGCACGGTGAGAACAACGTAACTATCAGGCTCTAAGCCGAATCTTTTCAAAACATCGCGTTTCAGAGCTCTGGGCGAATGCTGCAAAAAAGCGTCATACATAGTGTCGCCGACCTGAAAAATCCGCTCTTTTTCAATCCCTTCTTTCAACAAGTTATTCGTACAATTGTCACTAACCGTAAACAGAAACCTAGAACAGTGATCAGTCAAACGTCGATTCACCTCCTCAGGCATCCCCATATCATAACTTCTAGCACCAGCTTCAACATGTCCAACAGGAACATGAAGCTTAACAGCAGCCAAAGCACCAGCCAAAGTCGAATTAGTATCTCCAGGAACCAAAACCACATCAGGCTTAAACCTCAAAACAGCCTTCTCAACCCTTATCAACATCTCCCCAGTCTGCCACCCGTGGCTTCCGGAGCCAACACCAAGATTAACCACGGGATCAGGCAAATCCAACTCGTCAAAAAACACCTTAGACATCTCATAATCATAATGCTGACCAGTATGCACCAATTGAAGCTCCACTGCAGAATGCTTCAACGCCTCACGAATTATAGGCGCAGACTTGATAATCTGAGGCCTAGCCCCAACAACCAGCATCAACTTCATAAAACTCACTTATATTCAATCCATCTACTTCAAAGCTTCCCTAAAAGTTTTCAGTAACTTCACAAACATAAATAAAAAGAAACATGCTAGGAGAAGCGTCTAGTGACCAAAGCAATCAAAATGGCTAAAGTTTCAGCTAAAGGCGGATTCAACCTTTTCTGGGGCTCAGTAACTTCAACAATAATATCTGCTGTGGGCGTAATAATCATTGCAAGGCTTCTTTCACCATCAGAATACGGCTTAGTTTCAATCGTCTTGATGGCACCCAGCCTCATAACAATATTCAGAGACTGGGGCGTAAACTTCGCCATAACAAAATATGTGGCCCAATACAGGTCAGAAAACAAAATAGCAAAGGTAAAAAGTATCCTGATCGCTGGTGTACTCTCCGAACTGGTCTTAGGTTTTTCATTGTCCCTTATTTCCTTTCTGCTTTCAGGCTTTTTGGCAGCAAACATTTTCAACCGCCCGGAGATAGAACCGTTAATCCAATTAGCATCTATTACCGTTTTGGCAGGAGCCCTTCTAACAGCTGCCCAATCCGCTTTCACAGGCTATGAAAAAATGGAATATAACAGCATCACAATGATCTGTCAATCCGCTCTTAAAACTGTTTTAGCGTCTCTCCTCGTAATCCTAGGTTATGGAGTCTTCGGCGTCATCTTCGGGTCCACAATAGCTTTCCTAACCACCGGATTAATCAGCATCGTAATTGTCTACCTAGCCCTTTACAAAAAACTAAGTATAATAGACGACGACAAACCAGAAATTGTTGAAACTATAAAAACAATGCTAAAATATGGAGTGCCCATGTCAATTTCAGCAATCCTAACCGGATTTCTCATGCAATTCTACAACTTTCTAATCGCAATTCACTGCACAAACCAAATGATAGGCAACTATTCAGTTGCCATAAACTTCGCTGTGCTCATCACCTTCTTCTCCGCCCCAATTTCTACCATGCTGTTCCCAGCATTCTCTAAGCTTAACCCACAAAAAGAAACTGAAACACTAAGAAACGTTTTCCAGTTTTCAGTGAAATACGCAGCATTCCTAGTTGTACCTGCAGCAGCCGCCGTCATAGCCCTGTCACAACCAGCCGTTTCCACACTCTTCGGCGAAAAATACACCAGCGCACCACTCTATCTAACACTATACGCCATTACCTACCTATACTCAGCATTCGGAAGCCTAAGCCTCGGCAACCTCATAGCTGGCCAAGGAAAAACCAAATTTAGGCTAAAACTAACACTAATCACCGCAACAATCGGATTCCCACTAAGCCTACTCTTAATCCCAAAATTTGGAATCATAGGCTTAATCACAACAACACTGACCGCTGGAATCCCAAGCCTAATCATAAGTCTCTGGTACGTAAAAAAACACTTCACGGCCACAATAGACTGGCCTTCATCAGCCAAAATACTATTAG
>DAOVFL010000093.1 GCA_030672945.1 Candidatus Bathyarchaeota archaeon
CTTGATCTTATACGTGTAGTGTGCGCTATGCCTCCCAGAATAAGCGACGCAACGTTAGACCTCATCAGACTCGTTAAGAGAATAAAATTTCTCATAGTTACAACGCCTCCTCGGCCAGCCTTCGAAACTGTTAGAAAACGGATAAGCTTACTCTCTAAATTGAGAATTCCTATAATGGGTGTTATTGAAAACATGAAAATGAAAGAGTCCCGGCTTATTCAGCGGCAAGTTGAAGGCAAGGGCATAACGTTCTGGGGAGAGATACCGTTTGATGCTGAACTTGAAGAAGCCATAGGAAATGTGGATAAACCTTTGAATATAGAATTCGGCAAAAAAATAGAAGAAATTGTAAAAAATTTGGAGTTGTGACCTTTTACATGCTTGCTCAAAAAATTCAGAGACAGCGCCCTGCAAATAATCATTCTTGTACTGCTTCTGTTTCTTTTTGTTCTAGTTGCGCTTCTTCGGTTCTTGTCTGTTCTATTCTTTGAACTTCCAGCTCCTCTTTTTTCTGTTTTGGCTGTATTTCTTCGGTGCTTTTTTGCTCTACGCTTTCAAATCTTGGCTCTTCTTCCTTTAGATTGAGGGTTGCCCTCACGGTGCTATCATCTAAGTATTTAATTGCGAATCCCATTTTTTTCATAAGCCTAATAGCCCTATAATTGTCGGGCAACATTATGCCGTAAATTGTTTCAATGTCCCTGTCCTTACAGATTTCAATCATGTAATCCAACATTTTTGTCCCCAAGCCTAAGCCTTGCCAATGGTCAGCGACAATAATAGCTATTTCACCAGTTTTCCCGTATGGTTCCATGATAAATCTGACAACTCCTAAGATTTTTCTGCGTCCTTCCTCGGTTAATTCCGCCACGATTGCTGTTTCCCTGTCATAGTCAATATTGCAGTATCGAACTCTAACCTCATGTGGCGTATCATTGATTATTTGGAAGAACCTGTAGCGTATGGATTCTTCTGAGAAGTTCTGAAACATTTCCAACCATAATGGTTCATCTTCAGGCTTTATGGACCTTAAAAGCACCATCCGACCATCTCGAAGCTTCCACAAAGATTCATACTTTTTGGGATACGGACTTATCATTAAGTGTTTATGAGGTTCGATTTTTGCAAATACTTGTTCTTTATCGATCATTATGCGAGCATCAAGAGCGAAAGCTTCCTTTTCATTTATGAACAACGGGTTAACGTCAACTTCCTTAAGTTGTGGAAAGTCAACAAGCATCTGGGAAAAACGCACCATTATTTCTTCCAGAAGCTTAATGTTCGCTGGCGGCACATTCCTATAACCTTTTAGAAGCTGATAAACCTTAGTCTCCTCCATAATTCTACGAGCCAAAGTTTGATTTAGCGGCGGGAGTCCAATAGCAACATCCATAAAAAACTCTACACCAACACCGCCCATTCCAAATAAGATTACTGGACCAAAAATCGGATCAGTTTTTGCTCCGATGATAACCTCATGGCCTTGTTTTTCAATCATAGGTTGAACTGTAACGCCTAGAATCTCCGCGTTTGGGTTGTATTCCTCAGCTCGTTGCACAATATGATCGAATGCCTCCCGAAGTTCAGTCTCACGGGTTATACCGAGCATAACGCCACCAGCATCGGTTTTATGAACAATCTGAGGGGACAGAATCTTGAGCACCACTGGATAACCTATCTGCGAAGCCAGGATAGTAGCTTCATTAGCAGTTTGTGCCACCAACGTTTTTACTACTGGAATATCATAGTGTTCAAGAACCGCCTTTGCTTCCGCTTCAGTCAGTATTTCACGGTTTTCCGTGGCAACGTTTCTCATTATCATCATGAGTGGACGTTTCGGCGGAGCAGTATCCACTGGCAGTTCTCCAGGTGTTTCATAAAGCAGTTCAAGGTTACGGTTATACTGATACATATACATGTATGTTTTAACTGCTTGTTCCGGAGTAGAATATGTTGGAAAATTGTTTTCAATGAAGATATGGTTCGCCTCTTCCACTTCCTCATGGCCCATAAAGGAAGTCAAAATGGTTTTGTTGCGATAACCCCTACTTTTGCATAGCTCCACAATGCTTTTCGCGATTTCCACGGAGTCTCCTACGGCTTGAGGAGTATAAACTATAAGTAAACCGTTTACGTTTTTATCGTTAAGACACGCCTCAACCACTGCTTTGTATCTGTCAGCTTTCGCGTCTCCCAAAATATCGACTGGGTTGCCTCTACTCCAATAATGAGGCAGAATATTGTTAAGCATCTCCATCGTTTTTTGACCTAATTTGGCCAGTTTCCCTCTTCTGGCTATAAGTGCATCTGTAGCCATTACTCCTGGACCACCAGCATTAGTAATTATGGCAAGGTTTGGGCCTCTTGGCAGAGGTTGTGTCCCTAAAACTTCAGCGCAGTTGAACAGGTCACCGATTTCTTCGACACGTACTAGTCCAGCGCGTTTGAACGCTGCACTATATGTCATATCCTCGCCTGTAAGCGCTCCTGTATGCGAAGCTGCGGCCCTTGCACTTTCCTTGAATTTTCCAGCCTTGACAACAACTATCGGTTTTGTCCTTGCGAAGTGTCTTGTAGCACTCATGAATTCTCTAGCGTCAGTTATCCCTTCAATATACATCAAAATGCTTCTTGTCTTCGGGTCCGTACCGAAATAGTCTATGAGGTCTCCGAAGTCTACATCGATCATTGAGCCTATGGAGACGAAGTTGCTGAAGCCTATGTTTTCGTAGATAGCCCAATCTAGAATCGCTGAGCCTAACGCCCCGCTTTGAGAGATGAATGCAATGTTGCCGGGCTTCGGCATTTTACTTATAAAAGTTGCATTGAGATGAATGCTCGGACGAATGACGCCTAAACAGTTCGGCCCTATAATTCGAAGATTGTATCTCTTTTTTGCCTCGGCAATTTTGTCCTCTAATGCTTTGCCTTCGGGTCCAATTTCTTTAAAACCAGCTGAAATGATGATTATGCCCATTATTCCGGCTTTTCCACATTGTTCAACTATTTCGGGAACAGTTTTGGCAGGAGTGGCGATTACGGCAAGGTCAACTGTTTCTGGAAGTTGATCAACTGTTTGGTAGGCTTTAAAATCGAGAATTTCCGTTTTATGAACGTTAACCGGATAAATCTCGCCTTCATATTCTAGTTCTGTGAGGTTTTTTATCAATGTATATCCAACAGAACCCTCTTCATCGCTTGCTCCAATTACAGCAATGCTTTTAGGGTTAAGAATTTTGTCAAGATTTAAGGTAACCAAGATGAAAGGCTCCCTAATATGGAGTAATTGGTATGAATATATATGAGAATTAAAACCTTTGTTTTGTCACGTATGTTTTGCCAATCCGCGCGCCTTTTTTCGTGCCTTTGTCCATGTTAGTTTCACCAGTTAGCTCTTTTGCTTCTTGATGATTCACGTTCGCTTTAGACAGAATCTGTTGAACCTCCCTTTCGGCCAGTCTTCTTATCTCAGCCTTCATCAGCTCTATTTCCTTACTCAACCCTCAAAACGTCGTCGACACCAATCTTCACTGCTTCTTCATACCTTTTCTCAGCTTTCATTTCAACTCTCTCACCTTCGCCTCAACGTTTTCTAATACCACCTTAGCTTCTTTTCTTGGCTCTTTCCTCGTCAGTTCTAAGTATTGAAATTATGTTTTCTTTCTTCCTAAAATGAAGACTTATATTTTGGAAAAATGTAATATGGGCTGGTGTGGGATAACGTTGCCGAAATACTCGATAGATAATTTGACTGAAAGGCTAAAAGAGGACATAGCAAAAGCTAAAGAAAAACTTGAGACAATTGAAGAGGCTCTTAGAAGCGTAAAAAATCCAACACATACTGAACTTTGGAAAAGCTACAAAGAAAATGTTACTCAACATCTTGAAAGGCTAAAGCAAAGCTTAAAGAAAATTACTGGAAGTAATTAAACTCGATCGCGCGCGCTACCGCAACTAGAACATTTCATTTTGAGCTTTCGTTGAACTTGATCCACGTTTCTTATGTTACGATGTTCTAGACATCTGTAATAATAGCTTCAGCTCGATCGATAGCGACCTCAGCGATCTCGACAGCGTATTGCTGTATCTGTTTTAGATTGTCTATGAGCAGGTAAGCGTATGAGAGAGCGAGACTAGAAGCTTCCGACTTATCCGCTTCTATGCAAAGCTTCCACAGGTTTTCGAGGTTTAACCTACTGTCTAGAACACGGTTTGCCAGCGATACGTCCTTAGACAACAAGGCTCGAATTGACTGGTCATACAATTCTTGCAGAAGGATACATGTTTTACA